>JAHFEE010000003.1:14648-29679 GCA_023248655.1 Myxococcales bacterium | reverse complement strand
TAAAAACAATATCGTTTTAAGTAAATAAATTGAAGAAATTGGATTAAATAATAAAAAACTAAATAATATCAGTAAAATAAAACTACAAACTTGAATTCCAAAATTTAAGCAATTCCATTTTTCGCAAATAACAGGGAGTAATAAACTTCCAATACTGAGTCCAATAAATAGAAATGTAATACTAAACGTGGCCTCTTGCAGTACAATTTGATATTTCTTCATCAAAAAAACCGGGCCCCATAAATCTGTGAGCACCGACAATGGCGTATAAACACCTATTGCTAATATAGCATAGATAACAATTGAGCGATTGGTTAAAATTTTCACTAATTCATTGAAATTAAAATTACCATTTTTTTTACAATTTTTAACAGGTTTGATATTAAAACTTATTATATTAAATAATGTAAATGCCACCCCTATCCATCCTAGCAATAATAAAATGAATCGCCAATCAGTCTTTACTAATAATGAAACAAAGAAATTGCCAGCAAACATGGCCCCGATTGTGCCAAATGTTAAAGTAGCACCCATAAAGAGTCCTCGCAATCCATGCGGCAAATAATCGGCAGCAATTTTAAGTGCCAACATGAATGCGCTAGCTGATCCAATTCCAATTAGTATTCTGCTTATTTGAAGAGTGTTGGCATTTTGCGCATTAGACATTAAAAAGGTTCCAAATACACAAAGAATATTTGATGCAATTAATATTTTCTTAAGCCCAACTCGATCAATTAAAATTCCAATCGGAATTTGCATAAACGCATATGCGTAAATCGCAAGAGAACCTATGGTTCCAAATTCCTGCGCAGTCAAATGAAATTCGCATCTAATTTCTGATTCAACGCTTGCCGGAAAAACTCTCAATGCATATTGGTAACAATAAAAAAAAGTGGCAAGCAACCAGGCAGTGTATACTTTTGCAAATTTCATTTCGATATAATCCAATCTTGCGTAGCGTTCATGAATTAAGGTACAAAAAGCAAAACACAAGAGATAATAAAATTAGATTTTTGACAAAACGGCCAATAAAAGCAATGCCACAATGTTTACTATCTTTATCATTGGGTTTATGGCTGGACCTGCAGTATCCTTGTATGGATCACCCACCGTGTCGCCAGTAATGGCTGCCTTGTGAGTGCTAGATCCTTTTCCTCCGAAAAATCCTTCTTCAATATATTTTTTTGCGTTATCCCACGCACCGCCCCCGGAGGTCATAGAGAGACCAACAAATAGGCCAGTTATTATTGACCCAAGTAACATCGATCCCAAGGAAAGAAGTGCTTCCTGTTGTCCAAAGCTAACAAATACAGCTATGTATATAAAAATCGGAAACACGACTGGAAGTAAACTTGGAACAATCATTTCAGTTATAGCTTTTCGTGTAAGAATATCAACAGCCTTGCCATATTCTGGCCTTGTGCTTCTGTCCATAATTCCTGGAATTTCTTTAAATTGTCTCCTAACTTCAATCACTATAGATTGGGCAGCTCGTCCAACCGACATCATGCTCAATGAAGCAAAAAGATATGGCAACAATCCTCCCATAAAAAGCCCAACAACAACATTGGCGTTTTCTAGTGAAAAATTTAATTCATATTGCGGAAAATAATATTTTATATCTTCTATAAATGCAGCAAATAAAACCAACGAAGCAAAACCAGCGGAGCCTATGGCGTATCCTTTTGTAATTGCTTTCGTTGTATTTCCAACAGCATCAAGCTTATCGGTTATTTCTCTAACATTTGGATCCATATTTGACATTTGCGCAATTCCGCCGGCATTATCGGTCACTGGGCCATATGCATCTAAGGCGATAATTATACCAGCTAGCGAAAGCATCGTTGTAGCGGCGATGCTAATTCCAAATAATCCAGCATTCTTATAAGCAAATAAAATTCCGACACCTATAATGATTACCGGTAATGCTGTTGCTTCCATTGAAATCGCAATTCCCTGAATAATATTCGTTCCATGTCCGGTCATCGACGCCCTTGCGATGCTTTGCACTGGGCGGAATTGGGTCATGGTATAATATTCAGTTACTCGCATTAATAGTGTCGTTACAATCAAACCCGTTAGACAACAATAAAATAAATTCAATCCATTAAAAGAAATATGTTTTTCAATGAAAACAGTATCAAAACCAATCCATGTATAGCATATAATAGCTATAATAATTGCCGAGCTTAAGGCGGTTGCAATAAATCCTTTATACAGAGCCTTGAATATATCACCTGTTTTATCCAGTTTAACAAAAAAAGTCCCAATTATTGATGCCAATATACATATTCCGCAAATTAACATTGGGAAAAGTATCATTAATTCTAAGTTGTGCCCCGTAAAATAAAGCCCAGCAAGCAACATTGTTCCAATTAATGTCACAACATATGTTTCAAATAAATCCGCAGACATTCCAGCACAATCTCCAACATTGTCTCCAACATTGTCCGCAATTACAGCTGGATTTCTTGGATCGTCTTCAGGAATATCAACTTCTATTTTTCCGACAAGATCTGCCCCAACATCTGCTCCCTTAGTAAAAATACCTCCTCCAAGTCTAGCAAAGATAGAAATTAGAGAAGCACCAAAACTTAAAGATAACAAGGCTTCTAAAATGTTTCGTAAATTAAGTCCAATTTTGCAAAGTATTAAAAAATAAATAACAATGCCAAACATAGCTAGCGCTACTACCAACAATCCGGTAATGGCTCCTGATCGAAAAGCGATATCTAGAGCCTCCTGCGTGCCTTTTCTTGCCGCTTCAGCCGTGCGAACATTTGCTCGAACAGAAATATTCATTCCAACGTAACCGGATACAGCTGACAAAATGGCTCCTATTAAAAAACCAATTCCAACATAAACACCCAATAGTAATGTCAATATTGAGAAAATTAAAAATCCAATAATTGCAATTACTCTGTATTGTCTATTCAAATAAGCGCTTGCCCCTTCTTGTATGGCTATTGCTATTTGCTGCATTTTAACATTACCCATTGGTGACAAGAGAACGGATCTGATAAGCCAAAGACTATAAATTATTGAAATTGTGCTACTTGTTAGAATTAATACATAAGCTTTTGTCATAATAGATTATCTTGATCTAATAACTTTAGTTGTTTATGTCAATTTAAATTCAATAATTAAATTCAATAAACAACTATTAATTTGATTTGCATGATTTGTAATTTCTATAAAATTTTTTTATAATTTCTGTCTCTTTTAAGTTTAATTTTAATGACAATCCGACATATGTTGCAATTCCAATAATTACGCTTAAGATAAGCAAGGTAGCATTAAAAACGGTCGGGCCCTTATTCCAATCTCCAAACAAACAAACACAATAAACAGTTACACTCATTAACAATGAAAGCATTATCTGTAAACTCACGCTATATGAAATTTGTTTTATGTTTAGATGACCAATTTTATATTTAAGCGCAAAAACCAAAAAACAAGTTTGAATAAAACTCGAAATTGTAAGTGAGATAGCTAGACCAATTGTTTCGAATTTAAGCATCAAAATAGCAATAATCACATTTAATATCAGTACGATCGCAGAAATGATTATTGGAGTTTTTATATCCCTTAGAGCATAGAAGGCTTGAATTGTTGTTCTTGAAAATGACAGAGCAACAAGACCAGGCGCTAGAGCAAACATGATATTGGCGGTCATTCTGGTCGCCTCCCAACTGTACGCTCCATGATAAAATAAAACAGAAACAATTGGTAAACCAATAGAAATTAATCCAAACATAGCAGGAATGGCTATAAAAGTTGTTAACCTTGTTGAAAAATGCCAAATTTCAATTAATGCTTTATTGTTTTTAGTGTCAAGTAATACATGCTCGCTCATTGTTGGCAATGACGCAGTTGCGATAGAGACTGCAAAAATTCCTAACGGCACTTGGATTAATCTGTCGGCCATACTGTAATATGTTATTTGACCAACTGGCAAATAGCTCCCTATTTGTCTTAGTGACATTATATTTAATTGATATATGATAATTCCAAAAACAGATGGCAATGTGGCAGTAATAAATTTGTTCATATATGGGGTATTGATGTTAAATTTGGGCAAAAGAAATAATTTATATTTTATCAAAATTGGAATTTGAATTACTAATTGCAAAATTCCACCTATTAACACACCTATTACTAATGCATAAATTGGATTTTCAAAATAAGAATAGAATGCAAAAACACATACAATCATTGCTATATTGAACAACATTGGTGATATGGCGGGAATGATAAAATGTTTATGAGAATTCAGCACACTCATAGATAGAGCGGTTAGACTTATAAAGAAAATATAACAAAATATCCATCTAGTTAATGAAATTGTTAAATTTATTTGTTCTAATCTGGTAGCGAAACCATTTGCAAATGCATGTACAAGGTATGGAGCAAAAATAATTCCTAAAAAAATTAATAAAATTAAAATTATTAATAAAAATCCGAAAACAGATTGATAAAATTTTTTAGCAATCTGAGATCCGCTGCTTTTTAAAGTTTCAGTATAGATTGGGATAAATGCAGCAGTTAAAGCTCCTTCTGCTACAAAATTTCTCAAAGTGTTTGGAATTGTAAATGCAATATTGAATGCATCCATTGAAAGACTTGCACCGAAATAATGAATAATTATAATATCTCTTACAAGTCCAGTTATTCGTGATATTGCCGTGAATAACGCAATAATACTGGCATTTTTGGCTAATTGAGCATAATTAAGCATATTTGTTTTAAATTAAGCAAATATTAATTGTGCATTCTTTCAACTTCAACGCAGAATTTGGTACCTATATTGCATGACTTATGAAACTTATAAGAAATTAATCATTTTGAACATTAAATCCCTTCAATGCTTCTCCCAGGGTACCCATGCCACTGCCTGTTCTTCGAGATTTTAAAGAAGATTTATTTTTAGAAAGATAAGACCTGTAATTTAAACCTTCTTCTGTATTCTTTGCTGCTTTCATCGATAGACCAATTCTTCGTTCCCCGGGATCAATATCGATAATTACAACTTCAACCTCATCTCCGGGTTTTACAAATTCGTATGGATTACTTATATGTTCTTCATTAAATTCAGAAATATGACACAAGCCATCGATTCCGGGTTCTATTTCTATAAAAGCCCCAAAGTCGGTAATTTTAGATATTCGCCCTTTTACTCGTGATCCACGCGGGTAAACATGAGACACTCTGCTCCATGGATCCTCGTTTAACTGTTTAATCCCAAGAGAAAAACGCTCATTGTCGGTATCAATATTTAATGCAACTGCTTCAATTATATCTCCTTTTTTAAATATCTCAGATGGATGTCTTACTCGATGAGTCCATGACAAATCACTGATATGAACTAATCCGTCAACACCATCTTCAACACCAACAAAAATTCCAAAATCTGTTATATTTCTTACGGTTCCACGAATTACGCTGCCTATTGGATACTTTGTTTCTAAACAACTCCATGGATTTGGTTCAATTTGTTTCATTCCAAGGGAAATTCTTTTACTTTCTTGATCAATACTTAAAACAACGGCATTAACCATATCTCCTATATTTACAAAATTGGACGGATGTTTGATGCGTTTAGCCCAAGACATCTCTGAAACATGTATTAACCCCTCGACGCCCGGTTTCAACTCTATAAACGCTCCGTAATCAGTCATTGATACAATTTTACCGGAAACATGAGAACCAAGAGAAAATTCATAATTTACTGACAACCATGGATCCTCTTGAATTTGTTTAATTCCAAGTGAGACTCGACCACATTCGGGATCATATTTCAATATTTTAACTTTTACAGTATCTCCGATTTGAAATAATTCTGATGGATTTCGAATTCTGCCCCAACTCATATCTGTAATATGAAGCAATCCGTCTATCCCACCCAGATCTACAAAAGCTCCGTATTCGGTCATATTTTTAATAACACCGTCAACTATTTTTCCTTCGGATAAATGTTGTAGAATAGTGCCTCGTTTTTCTTCACGTTCTTTTTCCAAGACCGTCTTGCGACTTAAAACTATATTCCCACGTTTTCTGTTAAACTTTATAATTTTAAACTGCAAACATTCGCCAATCATTTTATCCAAATTTCGAACAGGTCTTAAATCTGCTTGACTTCCTGGTAAAAATGCTCGTATGCCAATGTCTACCTGAAGTCCTCCTTTTGTTTTACCTATAACCGTCCCAGAAATCGTTTCATCGCTATTATGCAGTAAAGAAATTTTATTCCAGACTTTGATTCGATCAGCCTTATCTTTGCTTAAAATTATTCTGCCGGATTCATCTTCGCGTGATTCAATCATTACATCAACTTGATCTCCAACTTTAATTTGAATCGATCCGTCAACTGATAAAAATTCCGATGCCGGAATTATGCCTTCGGACTTATATCCAATATCAACAGAAATAAAGTCGCTATTAACAGCAAGTACTGCAGCTGATACGATTTCTCCCTCGAGAATCTCGCCCCTGCTGTATGTTTGATTTAATAAATCTTCAAATGATAATGTTTCTTCTTGGGTTCTCACTCAAATTCCTTTACTATAGTCTAACTTAATTGTTTATATTTTTTTATAAAGTTAAAGTTAGTCATGAATAATCTACACTATGCCAGTATGAAAACGAAAACAAGACGGTTATTGCAATCTGTTTGGAATATTTTTGATACTTGTTTAATTTCAAAGTCAATTTCTGGAATAATTCTATGCATAAGCGGTGGATCCGACTCTAGAGCATTGATGGAATCTATTGCATGTTGGCCTAATAGATTTTTGAAAATTCATGTTGTCAGTGTAGATCATGGAACACGAACACAGACCTGTCAAGATGCTGATGATGTTTGTAACAGGGCGCGCGTGTTGGGATTTGACACTGCCGTGCTTAAAATGAAAAATACCAAAAATAAAAATGAAGCAATATTGAGAACTGAGCGTTATAGGTTAATTTGGGAATATGCTAAAAAGCATAATATCGATACACTGGTAACGGCACATACTCTTGATGATCAAGCGGAAAGCTTTATAATGAACATTGTAGGATTTGGAGGTGGAGCGGAAGGCGGGGCGATGCTTGACGTGGCATTGCATCAATCTCTCGGTAGCATTGTTCGACCATTTTTAAATTTTTCACGTTCTTACCTGATTTCCATACTAACCTGCATGCATATTAATGATTATGTTAAAGATCCAACTAACGAATACGGCAACGGTAAAAGAGTTTTGGTACGAAAATTTTTGAGACTTCACAGATTACCCAAAGAACGTTTTGCTGAAATTTCAAAAAGGAGATCCTTGGAATTGGAGGCACTTTCTTTTGCTGGGTCTAAGTTAATTTCTAAAAAACGTGAACTCATTTCTATTAAACTTCCAATAGATATTCCGGAAGCGATAAAATTTCATGCCCTCAAAGACAGCATACGACATGCCATTCCAAAGGAAGATTTACGTAATATGCGCTCTATTTTAAATAAGATAGCCAAATTACATAATTGTTCTGTCTATATAGTTCCAGAATAACACACAGTTCCAGGATAACGCAGGCAAATTTAGTGTATTCGTTTGATTTAGTAACAATATTTAGCCGCCATCACTATGCGTTATAACATAAACAATATTCGTACAAATTTACAATAATTTATAGTTTCCCTGTTCTGTAAATTATAGCAAAAACATAAAAAATTTATTCATTGCTCGCAAATATCAAAAGAAAAAATAAATAATTATTGTTATAAAATAAAAAGACAATTCAATTAATACTATAAAATAGCTTAATATATATGATAATTTATTGTATTTCATTGAATCTAAAATCTCGGTATTTGAAATTTAAAAAAAATAAATAATTTTCAGATTTTAAGTGATTAAAATTTGTTTATTTTTAAATTAATTCCTTTTAGCTATTTGAAAATAAACCATAAAACTTAAAAGTCCTATCGATAACCAAAAAAAGATACATTTTATAGCACGAAATCTCATTATCATGTTATAATGATAGTAGATTTTATTATTTGCAATATCCCAATATGCGACACGATAACAAAATAATATAAACAATTTACCGATGCTGTTTTTAATAATATTTAATAATAATAAAGCAGGCATTCAAAACGCTTTACATTAACAAAGTATTTTGGCATTTTGAAAATTATGAATTAATGTTTCTATTAATGTTTTTTATTATGAAATACTCAATAAAAACAAAGGAGTTTAAATGGAAAATAAACCACCTATTCAGTTAACCGAAAAAGCAATTGAAATGGTAAAAATGGCATTAATGAGCAATGATAAAGGAAAAGAGAATTATTTGCGAATCAGCGTTCAAGGGGGAGGGTGTTCTGGTTATAAGTATAATTTAAGTTTTTCTCCGCTTGTTGATGAAAATGATTTAATTTACGAACTGAATGGCTTAAAGATTGCGACAGATGTATTTACTGCTACTCAAATTCCTGGAACAATCATAGATTATGAAGATGGACCAAGCGGGTCTGGCTTCCGGTTCAATAATCCCAATAAAAGAACTTGTGGTTGCAGTGCAAGTTCTGAATAATTTTAAAATAATAAAATTTAGTAAATATGGATAAAAAAATCGGTTTTCCGTCTACGATTGCGTTGGTTATTGGAAGCCAAGTTGGATCTGGTATTTTTCTGTTGCCGACAATTCTTGCGCCATTTGGTTGGTATTCTGTTTTTGGCTGGATCATTTCTGGTACTTGTGCAATAATTTTAGCTACAGTCTTTGCAAGACTATGTTTTTGGCTTCCTAGAACAGGGGGGCCTCATGTTTTTGCAACTGAGGCTTTTGGACCGATTATAGGTTTTTTTACCGGATGGACATATTGGGTAATTTCTTGGGTCAGCACAACAGCTGTTATTATTGCTGCATCTGATTATATTGGACTCTTGACTGGGCAGTTTTTTAACAATCAAAATTTAGTTATCCAATTATTATTGCTTTTATGTGTCGCTTTATTAAATGTTAGAGGAGTGCGTGCTGCGGGTAGTTTAGAATTTGTTCTTACTGTTTTAAAATTCATTCCCTTAATTTTACTTCCTGCTTTTTGTTTAATTTATTTTGATAGTAACAATATAAAAACAGAGCCTGAAATACTGTCTAGTTCGATTTCGAATACATTGAATAACTTAGTTATGCTTACATTGTGGGGCTTTATTGGACTTGAATCCGGAACAACGCCTGCAGAGTCTATCGAAAATCCTTCCATAACAATACCTGTAGCTATTATTATGGGTACGGCGATTGTCGTATTTTTATATCTGTTCAACAATATTGGAATACTTGGGGCCATGCCAAGTTATAAATTTCTGCATTCAAAAGCTCCTTATGCCGATGTTGCTAGATATTTATTTGGTGGTCAATGGCATATCCTGATTTCAATAATTGCTTCAATATTATGCTTTGGGACTCTTAATGCGTGGACGCTTTCGAGTAGTCAAATCGCACTAGGACTTTCAAGGGATAATTTTTTACCATCAGTTTTGGGTAAAACTAACAGAAACGGCGCGCCGTATATTGCTATCCTTGTCAGTTCCATTGGAACAATGCCATTATTATATTTAGCAACGTGTAGTAATATGCCTTTTCAGATAGAGGAGATAATCGATTTTTCAGTTATAGCTTTTCTTTTTATTTATTTAATTTCATGTCTGGCTTTGTTAAAATTAAATTTTGATAAATCACATAGATTGACATCAGCCTGGGTTTACGGGGTCGCTGGGACTTTATTTTGCATATGGATTTTGTTTCAAACTGGTACAAAAACTCTGTTATTTGCTTTCATATTTGTCTTGACTGGTGCTCCGGTATATTTTCTAAAAAATAAAAAAAATAGAAGATTAAATATTGAATCCTAGAATTAAAAACAATAACTTCATTTAAAGTTTTTATATAAACAATGATTCCATCTCCATTGTTCCAGAATTGCTTACTTTATATTTTAGTTGATTTTTTTTAGTCTTGTTTGTAAAAGAAATTGTATGGCAAATTTGATACAGATAATTGAAAATAAAGAAATACGTAACGATATTCCTAAAATCAGCATAGGAGATACACTCAAAATTTCTTTCAAGATAAAAGAGGGTGAAAAAGAACGAATCCAGATTTTCGAAGGCGTTTTGATTGCAGAACGTGGTTCTGGCAATCGAAAAGCAATAACTGTTCGAAAAGTAAGCTTTTCAGAAGGGGTAGAAAGAATGTTTCCATTATACAGCCCAAGAATAGATAAGATAGAAATTATGCAAAGTGGCCACGTGCGACGTTCTAAATTGTATTATCTCAGAGCATTGCGTGGAAAGAAGGCTAGGATTCGCGAACGAGAACGAATAAGTTAAATTTTAATTTATTTTTTTAAAATTACGCGAATACTTTATTATGTGAAATGTAATGTAGGTGTAATTATAAGCAATCAGACCCATAAATTTTATCGTCAACGGAGAGAGAGGGATTCGAACCCTCGATACAGTTACCTGCATACACCCTTAGCAGGGGCGCGCCTTCAGCCTCTCGGCCATCTCTCCATTTTTCGTATTTCATATTGATTCATCACTAGTTTTAACTATTAAACAATATTTAGCAATTTTAAAGTTTATTAGTCAAGAGATATAACGCTGTTATTAATAGATGCAAGGTTGCACCGATTCAGGATCATAACAAAACCTTATATAAAAGAATAAACAGATTTTTTAGAACAAGAACATATAATTGTTTAATTATGATTACAGAATTTAAAATTTATAGGCTTATTTAATGGGACAATTAATACTCTTACGCCACGGCGAATCCATCTGGAATCAAGAAAATAGATTCACTGGATCAGTGGATATCGATTTAAGTCAAAATGGTATACAGGAAGCAATGAATGTTGGCGAGCAATTGAAAAAATATAACATTTCTCATGTTTTTTGTTCTTTGCTTAAAAGATCCAAACATACTGCGGAATTGGTTTTAAGATCTGCACATAAGTCAAATTATTTGTTTTTTGAAAATGCAGCATTAAATGAGCGCAATTATGGAAAATTGCAAGGATTGAATAAATTAGATGCATTTGAAAGGTATGGAACTAAGCAGGTACAATTTTGGCGCAGGGGATATAATGCAAAACCTCCAGACGGAGAAAGTTTGAAAGAAACTTCGACAAGAGTAATATCTTATTACAATAAATTTATACAACCATTGACTCTTTTTGAAAATATAATTTTAATTGTAGCACACGGCAATTCTCTGAGAGTATTAATAAAAGAATTGGAAAAAAAGAATAATGCAGAAGTTGCTCAATTGGAAATTCCAAATTGCGTGCCTATAATTTATAAATTTAAAAATTAAGATCGTGAAGATGAATTGATTTATGACAACAGTTAATAACAGCCTTCTTTCTTGATAGTAAAATTTACAATACGGATTGTTAAAGTAGAATTACTTTTTAGAATCAAATAGTTGAACAATTGCCGTACTCCTTAATTGGAAATTTATTTAAAAATTACTTTTTATATTTAATTTATCGAGCAAATTAAATATATCGACAATTATCCACAATATTACTAGCTATAAAATGCTTATTATTCTATTCTTGCAGTGTAATAAACAATAAGCTATTTCATTTTGGCAAATTTATCATAATAATAAGGATAGATGCTGCATTCTGATTAATTTTAAATAACAGGGTAGCAATTTATCAAGCTAAATGAAACTTTAATTTTAGAAACAGATATTTATTGCTTGTTATATAAAAATCTATACATCTAAGGTTTTTGTGGTTTTATCAATATAATTTAAATTTTTAATTGTTTTTATTGATTCGAGTTCTCCTAATTCACCTATTTGGCGTATTGATACCAAAACCTTTGATTCAAAACTTAAAACCGCTTGATTGTAACTTTCAATCGCGCCTTGCAGATTTTTTCCAATTTTTTCAAAATGATCAGCAAATATTCCTATTCGATCATATATCTCCTTTGATTTTTGAATAATTTGTATTGAATTTCGATTTAACGCTTCATGTCTCCAGCTGTATGCAATTGCGCGAAGCGTTGCGATTAAGGTAATTGGAGTTGCTAATATGATATTGTATTTAGTGGCAATTTCTATTAATTCGGAACAGTGTTGCAGGGCCGTGCTTAAAAATGCCTCTCCCGGTAAAAATAATATTACAAATTCCGGCGAGGATTGAAAATGTTTCCAATAATTTTTTTTTCCAAGTTGCTGAATATGTTTTTTAACTTGTTCTGCGTGATGGATAAAAGAGTTATTTTCATCTGTGGCCTTTAAATAAGCAGCAAATGGCACTTTTGCATCAACAATGATACACCTATTCCCTGGAAGCTTTATTATTAAATCTGGCCTAATTATTTCCCCTTCTGTGGCCACTGTAATCTGTTCCCCAAAATCACAATGGGCAAGCATGCCAGATAATTCAACTACTCGTTTTAATTGAATTTCTCCCCATCTTCCTCTTGATAAAGGCGAGTGAAATGATTTTGATAAATTTTCAGTTTCCTTTTTTAAAAGACGTATTTCTGTGTAAAGTGCTTGATATGCTCCTTCGCGGGTTTTTTCCAGAAAGCGCATATATTCATTCATCTGATTTAGTGATTCCTTAATTGGAAAAAGTAGTCCAGTGTGCGCAAGATCGATAAATGATTTATTGCCACGAATTGAAATATTTGTTGATAAATTTTGAAATAATAAAAAAGAAATAAAAATTCCAAAAATAACGCCAAAACAAAAGATAATGATAAGTTGCATCATTGTGGTGCCGGAAGTCGGAATCGAACCGACATGCCAATAAGGCACTGGATTTTGAGTCCAGCGCGTCTACCAGTTCCGCCATTCCGGCATTCGTCAATGGTTTTATAATTTAGATGCCTAATCGTCAATAGCTGTTGATTGTTGATTATTTAAAATTTAGTATAAATTAAATGGAAAACACGCTAACGGTTAGCCAGCTTATTGGCTATATAAATCAAGACTTAGATTTAAAATATCGTAAAATTCTCTTAATTGGAGAAATTTCATCTTTTAAATCCTGGCGTTCTGGGCATTGGTATTTTGATTTAAAAGATCAACAAGCACTGATTTCGGGTGTAATGTTTAAGAATTCTTGTAACAAACTTCAAGTTAAACCATCGGATGGGTTGCGAGTTCTAGTTACGGGCAAATTAAATATCTATGCTACTCAAAGCAAAATTCAGGTAATTGTTGAAAAAATTGAATTTATTGGAGCTGGTGATTTGGCTTTAGCTTTTAACAAATTAAAAAGCAAGCTTGAGAAAGAAGGCTTATTTCAAGAAATCCATAAAAAGAAATTACCTTTCTTGCCTGAAAGAATTGGATTAGTGACATCTCCGCAAGGTTCTGTTTTGCAGGACATGGTTCGAATTTTAAATACTCAAATGCCTGGAATTAATGTTATACTTGCGCCAGTTAGGGTTCAGGGGTTTGGATCGGCCAACGAAATCGCCTCTGCTATAACTCAACTTGATGAAGGTAATCATTGTGATGTTATAATAATTGGAAGAGGAGGTGGATCTATAGATGATCTATGGGCGTTTAATGATGAAATTGTTGCTCGAGCAATTTTTTCGTGCACCACTCCTGTAATTAGCGCGATTGGGCATGAGACAGATTTCACTATTGCTGATTTAGTTGCAGATATTCGCTGCGCGACCCCAACTCACGCAGCACAAATTGCAGTTCCAAACAAAATAGATCTTTTAGAAAAGTGCATTCTTATTAAAATTCATTTTAATAAATTGATGAATTTGATTATATCCAAAAATCAATTTAAATTAGCAAATGTTTCCAAAAAATTAATTTCGCCCAAATTAAGATTATGTCAATTTGGTCAAAATCTAGAATTTTTAACACAAAAACTTAAGAATATTATGTTAAATTATTTACGAAAACTTAAAGATAAACTTATTTTAATAAATCATAAACTAAACAGAATATTTAATGAAACATTTTATAAGGTTCGTGAGCGTTACTTTATTCTAATTGCTAAACTAAAATCTCTTTCACCGTTAAATGTTTTAACTCGAGGCTATGGAGTAATTTATTTTAATGAAAAACCTATCTCAACTATTAAATCACTTTCAGTGGGTAATAATTTGAATTTAAGACTAATTGATGGTAAAATCGACGTTAGGATTAAAAAGATATATGAATTTTGAGCATACATTAAAAGAATTGGAAATCTTGGCCGAAGAACTTGAAAAAGGCGACTTGCCCCTTGAAAAAAGTTTGGAAATTTATGAACATGGAATAAAGAAAGTTAAAAATGCAGAAAATTATTTAAAGGAAATGCAGGGCAAAATTGAACAATTAAATATCGGTGATAAGTAGGAAAAGTGACTAGAATAAAACCAGTGCGATTTTTGCCTGCGATAGAAGATAATAGAGATATTGGAATATTTGATTCTGGCTTTGGAGGTTTGACGGTTTTATCAGAGCTAAGAAAAAAATTTCCAGATGAATCAATAAGCTATATTAGTGATACCGCTAATGTTCCATATGGTGAAAAAACTAGAAAAATGGTGGTTAAACATACCTTAGATAGCATTGCTGCTTTCATGCAAAAGGTAAATCTTAAAATTTTAATTCTGGCCTGCAATACAGCGACTACATGTGCAATTTCAAGCTTGCAAAAAATGGTTAAGATTCCAGTGGTTGGCGTAATAGATCCAGGAGTTTCTTGTTTCTTAAAACACAAAAATATAAATTCAGTAGCCATCCTTGGAACTACAAATACAATTAAATCCAAGATTTATGAAAAAAAAATAAAACTTTATGGATACAATGGAAAAGTTTACAATTTAGCCTGCCCGCTAATAGTTCCATTGGTTGAAGAAGGCTTGATTCTTAGCGGTATATCAAAAAATATTGTTAAATATTATTCAAAACAATTATTGAAAACTCCAGATGCAATAATACTGGGTTGCACACATTATCCATTGTTGCTTTCACTTTTTCGTTCAAATTTCCCAACCAATACTTTATTAAT
>JAHFEE010000003.1:0-14638 GCA_023248655.1 Myxococcales bacterium | reverse complement strand
GGTTTAGCAGTAGTTCATCAGATAAAATTCAATTTATGTCATAAGGGCTTAAAGGGCAAAATACGCTACTTTGTAACAGATTCCCCAGAACGTTTTAGTTTATTTTCAAGTTTTTTCCTTAAAAAAAGGATACCTAGATCTAATATAGCGCTTTTAAAATTATAAAATTTATTTGCTTATTTATACACTTGCATGTTACAAATAATAGCGTAGTTATTTTGCTTTTATCTTAAACTGATATAAAGAACTTGTTTTATGTTAACAGTTTGGCTTAAGAAAATTGGGGGTGAACGGTTTCGACGAAGAATGGCAATGAAAAACGGCGTACTATGGAATTGATGACCATATAATAAAAATCAAAAAAAATAAACGCAAACATTTATAGTGAGCGAAACGTCGCTTTTGCTTAAAAAACAATAAACGACATATTGACTCCGATGCACTGTCCGAGCATTCGGTGTCGATAAAATTTAAACGGACTAGTTTGTTTTTTTCTTAAATTTAAAAACTTGCGAAATACAATTTAAGACTGTTTTCCGGTATCTTGTTTCTGGATGAATGGAAAATTAAGCACTAAATAGAAACTACGTATGTAAATGTTTTTCAAAATAATTTTTCGGACGCGGGTTCGAATCCCGCCACCTCCACATGTTTCACGTTGTTAATTTTAATAAATTCAAATTTGGTATAAATTAAATATTTATTTTATCAAATTACAGTTTGCTAATAATGTTATTTTGAATACCTCTATTTCTTACCTCTAGAAATATTAAAAATACAACACCCAGGAGCAAGGTGAGCAGTGAAATAAATTGACTCGTTGATAATATGCCATTAATTAAATACCCACGCTCAGTATCTCCCCTGAAAATTTCCATAAAAAGACGTGCAGTTGAATATAGGACAATGTAAGTAAAAAATACTTGTCCATGAAATTTTTTTCTGTTACTCACTAGCAATAAAATAAAATAAATCACAAGAACCACAAAAGATTCCAGCAATTGTGAAGGAAATAACGGCCATGTGTGCTTATGCTCAACCATGTATTCTATAATTCTTGAATTATGATTCATATTCATCAATGCATCAAATGCAACAGAGCCAGATGGAAATTTTAAGCCAATCGAATGTTCTGAATTCAATATTTTTCCATAACAGCAGCCTGCAAAAAGACAACCCAGGCGTCCAAATGCTTGAATTATAGGCACTCCAACGATAACAAGATCTAAAAAATGTAATTTTGGCAATCTTTTAATTTTTGCAAAAATGATGCAAGCAGCAAGGCTTCCAAAAAAGCCACCCCAATACACCAATCCACCATTCCAAATTGCAAAAATACTTGGAATTTTTATTGATAAAAAATTATCCCATTTATGTTTTGAAAAAAAATATTCATATTCAACGATAATAAATAATAATCTTGCTCCAATAATCCCGCCAATAAAAGCCCAAAACGAAAAATCAATAATCTCGTTTTTAAATGAGCCTAATTTTATGCAACGTAGTTTTACAATTTCTAATGATAAAATAAATCCAATAATTATAAAAAAACCATAAGAGTAAATATGGACAACTATTTTCGCCATTGAGAATGTTAATAAATTTGGATACATAAAACCTCTGTAGACATTGCAATTTGCATTATTATAATTAAATAGCTTTAATCAGTTATCTTAATCCAATTGGCATAATTTATCAAAATTTATCTATCAACATGTTCTTTATCGGCAAACATTTAATAAAAACACGATTCCTGTTGGCTCCCATGGCCGGTGTAAGCGAAATGCCCTTTAGAATTATTGCTGGCGAACTAGGGGCAGGATTAGCCACCACTGAACTCATTTCAGCTAAAGGAATCTGTCAAAACAGCGAAAGAGCTAGAAAATATCTTCGTTTTAATAAAGAAAAAGAAATTCCATACTCTGTTCAATTGTTTGGCGGAGAGGAAAAAGTAATGGCAGAAGCTGCTGTTTATGTTGCAAAACTTGGCGCAAATATAATTGATATAAATTTTGGCTGTCCTGTTAAAAAAGTAACCAAAACAGGGGCTGGGTCGGCTTTTCTCAAAACCCCAATCAGAATTTTTAATTTAATAAAAACTATCAAATCGGCACTTGGAAACGAAATACCGATTACTGCAAAAATTAGATCCGGGTGGGATGCTGATCAAATAAATTTTTTAGAAGTTGGAAAAATTCTAGAAGATGCAGGCTGTGAAGCTATAGCTATACATGGAAGAACAAGGGCTCAGGGCTATGTTGGACTTTCAGATTGGGGTATTATAAAAAAATTAAAAGATTGTGTTAAAATTCCCGTAATAGGGAACGGCGATATTATTTCGGCCGACCAGGCAAACGTCCGTTTGTTGGAAACAAATTGTGATGCCGTTATGATAGGAAGGGGTGCCCTTGGTAATCCGTGGATTTTTCAAGAACTAAAATACAAAAAGAAACCTAATCAAAAAGAAATATACGATTTAATTATCCGCCATCTTGATGAACATTTAGAATATAATTCGATAAAATCGTTCAGAAATCATCTAATTTGGTATTCAAAAGGATATACTGGAAACGCCCAATTTAGAAGCCTTGTGGCAGAATTAACAGAAATCAATCACATAAAAGAAATAATTGGTAATTTTTTTTTAAATACTGTTAAGGAAAATAATTCATCTATTGTTACACATTGTATTGATTACCGACAAGCTTTTGGATAAGAGACGAAAATGTCTTCACTGAAATTAAAAGAAAAAGTCTTATCAATAGAACAAGAAAAAGAATTAATCGAAATGCTCGAAACTATGCGCACGGAACTTCAAAGCAAATTGAGGAAACGTCGCAGTGAAACAACAATGACAGCAGAACAGGGACCTGGCGATGAAGCAGATTTAGCATCTGATGATGCTGAAATTTCGCTAGAAACTCGCTTAATGGATAGAGAGGCCAATTTGCTGCGTGAAATTGAACGCGCTCTTGAAAAGACAAAATACGGAGTTTATGGAATTTGTGAGGGAACAGATGAGCCAATAGGGTATTCACGTTTAAAGCTTCGTCCATGGACACGATACAGTGTGATTTACAAAGAAGAACTTGAAAAAGAAGAAAAACGTTCCGGAGGTAATGAATACATCTAGATGCACGTTTGAATTTACATTAAAATTCTATTGCATATTTTAATATCTTTTGTTTATAGTCATTTTAGACTATTTTACACTTGTGGTAGAATTATCGTTTTGTCTTAAGGATCGTTTAAATTTAAAATAATGAAAATAAAAAAAATTACAAATTATTTTGGGGTGTAGACAAGCGGCAAGTCATTGGATTTTGATTCCAACATGCGAAGGTTCGAATCCTTCCACCCCAACCAATGAGTAAATTAGTGTCCATTTTCTGTGGAAATTCAAATCCAGCATCAATTTTTAAATATTTCTTATTATTTAAAAATTAAATCAGGAATTCAAACTATTTAAAATACTGCAATAGTTTCTCCGGATTTTGGAGAATCTTAGCGCACGCACCATTGCACAGAAAAACTTGGAATTGAATTAGTCATTATTAGTAAAATTGGCAAAATAGAGCTAGCGCGACATTGTTGAAACAATGAGTCTTATTGGAAATATTTTTAACAAAATTGTAATAATTATAGATGACGTAATTGACATAGCTGGAATCCCACGTAGGGCAACTGATGTCTTAATCGAATCAGGAAAAGGTACCCACATACGCAGCAACTCATACAGTTTTATCTGAGTCAGCCATTGATTTTATTGAGAATCTTCTATTTCTGAAATAACATTCATAGACAGTATTGCTTTGAGTAATTCAACACGCAAAAATAACAAAATTCGTATTTTTTACCCGCGTCACTTATCGGCGATAAGATTAATGAATCTAAATTTTGATTTAAAATTTAAACTTAAAATTTAAACCTATAATACGATTCTACCTGTTTATACTTTTAAGCTACCTGTGCTAAATAGATGTACAGTAAACAATAATACAAGTTGTAACGACATTTATGACTTGCATTATGTAACTTATGTTAGTAATCTATTCGAGCTACAATATAAAAGATGAGGTGTTGTTATGGCCAGCATAAGTAAGATGATAATTATTGGTAATTTGGGTTCCGACCCAGAAACGAGATATTCTCAAGGTGGTACGGCAATATGTAATCTTCGGGTAGCGGTTACAGATCGACGTAAGGAAGGTGATAATTTTACAGATCACACTGAATGGTTTACGGTAGTTTGTTTTGGAAAGGTGGCTGAAAATGCTCAAAAATTCCTCAAGAAGGGAAGACAAATTTTTGCTGAGGGTCGTTTTCAGGCTCGCAAGTGGATAGACAGAGACAATATAACAAAAACAAATTTAGAAATCGTGTGTGAAAAGCTATTGTTTTTAGGAAGCCAAAAAGAAGAATCAAATTCCTCGACAAATAATCTGCAAACTTTATCACAGTCTTTTGATCCAGCTGACAGCTATCTTAGTGAGGATGTGCCCTTTTAATTTCGTTTTACTTTATTTTTAAATACACATAACACATAGCATATTGCCACAAGCCCAATCAAGACAAGAAATGATTTTCCATAGATCTCTGCAAACTTAAGAAGGTTTTCTAAGTTATCACTGAAAATATATCCGATCCCAATTAATACCGAATTCCAAAGCATTGCCGAAAGAGTACCCCAAAATATAACTATTTTCAGCGGTACGTTTATTAATCCAGCAGCAATCATAAATGCGCCCCGAAGTCCCGGAATAAAGCGATTAACTAAAATAATCCATTTACCATATTGATCATAATTATTCTGAATGAATTTAACATAGTTTGGTCCTATGAATTTTTTTAATCCAGTCAATCTGGATCCTATCAACCAGCCAAGAACACATCCAATTGTTGAACCAACTGTTAAAACTACAAATGTTGGAATTATTGGCAATATTCCTTGAGCAACAAAAAAACCACCAGCTATCAAAAACGTATCACCTGGAAACGGAGGAAAAACGTATTCAATTAAAGCAGAAAAAAATAAAAAGAACATCGAAAGCCAAAGCGGTAAGTGTTCAATGAGGTATACCAAATCCATATAGTGCATTATGCCATTTTTGTTGAAGTTTGTCGCGTTCTTCTTTTGATATTATTGGATTAAATATTTTGAATGATTTTGATAGATTTTTGTTAAGATCCTTATTTTTAAAAATACCTACCGCCAATCCTGCAAGTGCAACAGCGCCAATTGATGTCATTTCTAAAAAAGAAGGACGTATGCAATTAATTCCAGAAACATCTGCTTGAAGTTGAATCAATAAATCATTAACTGCAGCGCCGCCATCAACTTTTAAACACGCTATGCCTTTGATATCTTTACTCATAGCAATTAACATGTCTTGATTTAAAAGAGCAATGCCTTCCAGTACCGCTCTTGCGAAATGAAATTTATTTGTATCTCTTGTAATTCCAACAAAAGCGCCTCTGATGTCGGGCTTCCAATATGGAGAACCAAGACCAGACAAAGCTGGTACAAAGACTAATTCCGCACTATCATTAACCTTTTTGGCCAGATCTTCAATTTCTGATGTTTTCTTTATTAAATTGAGTCCATCTTTCAGCCATTGAATTGCAGCTCCCGCAGCGAAAGAAGAGGCCTCAAGACAATAGGTAGTTTTTTCGTTTGTTTTGAGTGCTAGCGATGTTAGGATTCCGCACTGTGAAAATACAGGTTCTTCCCCAGTGTTTAACAGTATAAAGCACCCTGTTCCATATGTTGCCTTAACGTCGCCCTTATTAAAGCAGGCTTGTCCAAACAGTGCAGCCTGTTGATCCCCTATGAGGCTGGTAATCGGAATATTGTCTGGAAGAAAATCTAATCCATTGGTTTTTGCATATATTTCTGATGATGTTCTTATTTCAGGAAGACATTTGCTTGGTATTTTTAAAATTTTAAGCAATTCATCATTCCACGAACAATCTTTTAAATTCATCATCAGCGTTCTAGATGCATTGGTAGCGTCGGTCGCATGAATTTTGCCGCCACTGAAACGATATAAAAGCCAAGAATCAATTGTTCCAATTAAAAAATTTTTTAATTTTGGATATTCCCTGAAAAGCCAAGTAAGCTTAGTGCCTGAAAAATAAGGATCTAAAACAAGGCCTGTTTTTGAGTGAAATATATTATTCAATTCCTTGGAGCGTAAATTTTTACAAATTTCATAGGATCGACGACACTGCCAAACTATAAAATTATGCATTAAGTGACCATTGAAATCAAATACACCAACAGTCTCTCTTTGATTAGTGATTCCAATTGCGTCAATTTTATTTGGTTTTATGTTACCTATTTCTAGACATTTTTTAATAGAATTCTTGACAGAAAACCAGATATCATCTTCTCTGTGCTCAACCCAGCCTGGTTTGGGAAATATTTGCAGAAAAGGAGTATTGAAAAAAGAAATAATTTCCAATCTTTCGTTTGCAATTAGTGCAGTAGTACCAGTTGTGCCCTGATCTATGCTTAAAATAAAATGCATGAATAAAGTCTTGTTGCATAAGCATTCAATAGGTTCAAGTCATATTTTATCAATCATAAACTTATTTACACATTTTCAATATTCATTAAAAAATGTTAATTCTGCATTTAAGAGCAAACAGTGTATTGTAATTTTTATATATGAAATTTAAGCCATTGATAATTGGAAATTGGAAATTAAATTTATTTCGCGAGGAAGCCTTTAATTTAATCGAGTTTATAGTTAAAAATACTCCAGCATCATTTAAAGGAGACATTGCTGTAGCTCCAGTGATGGTATTGCTTCAAAGTATAGCGGAAAAAGTTCATGGTTCCAGAATTCAAGTTAGCGCACAAAATATTTTTCATATGCAAAATGGTGCCTACACCGGAGAATCATCGGTTCGACATATTAAGGAACTAGGGGTTTCTATGGCGATAGTTGGACACTCTGAAAGAAAGCAATATTTTGGCGAGACGTTAAAACATGTATGTCTAAAAATAAAAGCTTGTTTGCTAGAACAAGTAGTGCCAGTTGTTTGCATTGGGGAAAAAAAAATTGAGTCAGCTGAAATAGTTCTAAATAAACAATTAGATTATATATTGACAACAATATCGGATGCCCAATTTCACAATATCATTATTGCGTATGAACCCATTTGGGCCATTGGTAAGAAAGTTAAAATTGACATATCGAGAACAGAAAAAATATTTAAATTGCTTAGAAAAAAAATTGGAAATAATACGCGTTTGCTTTATGGCGGCTCCGTGACACCAAAAAATGCCAAAGATTTAGCTCAAATATTAAATATTAATGGATTTCTTGTAGGGAGTGCATCACTTTCGCCGAGCATGTTTATTGAAATAATAAAAGCTTATTTATAAAATTTTATTATTATTTTATTATTTTTGACTGGATCAAAACCACCACTTGAGAGTGGTTGACATCGAAATAAACGTTTTGAAGTTACAAAAATCGCAATTAAAAGATTTTGTTCCCGAAAAGCTTCTTTTGCATATTCTGAACATGTTGGAAAAAAACGGCAACGGCTAATCAGAATAGGGCTAACACATACTTGATAAATTTTTATCAAAAAACAAATACATTTCGAAATAAATTTCATTACACACATTTGATTTTTTATTGTAACATTAATTTTTTACGATAGTATACCTTAAAATCAATGTAGAGCGGTGTAATATAACATGTTAGAATTTTTAAGTAAATATAAACGAACTCATACTTGTAATGACTTAGACATTAAATGCCTTAATGAAGAAGTGATATTAATGGGATGGGTGCAATCAGTACGCAATCATGGAAATATATATTTTGTAAATCTCAGAGATCGCTACGGAATAACGCAAATCATAATTAAATCAATAAACAGTGATGCGATGAACGAAGAAGAGAAAAATTTAAAGATTAAAAATGAATGGTGCATTGGAATTAGGGGAATTGTTGAAAGTAGAATTACTAACGGTGGCGCAAGTAACTTAAATTTAAAAACAGGAGAAATTGAAGTTAATGCTTGTGAGATAGTAATCTTCAGTCAATCAACAACACCGCCGTTTTTAATTGAAAACACAATTAATTCAAACGAAGAAACAAGGCTGATTAATAGAGTGATTGATTTAAGACGTCCGGTAATGCAGGCCAATTTAATATTACGGCACAAAATCATGCAAATTGTAAGAAATTATCTAGATAAGAATAATTTCCTGGAATTGGAAACTCCATTTCTCATAAAACATACTCCAGGTGGTTCTAGAAATTTTATTGTTCCAAGCAGAAACAAGGCAGGATTCTTTTATGCTTTAGCCGAAAGCCCTCAATTATTTAAGCAATTGCTCATGATAGCAGGGTTTGATAAATATTTCCAAATTGTTAAATGTTTTAGAGATGAAGATTTGAGAGGAGACAGACAACCAGAGTTCACGCAAATTGATATTGAAATGAGTTTCGTAAATGAGGCACAAATTCAATCAATTTCGGAAGATATAATAAAGACAATATTTGATCAGTTATTCAATATTCAATTAAAAACTCCATTTCAACAAATAGACTATACGGATTCAATTGATCGTTTTGGAACAGATAAGCCAGATGTTCGATTCAATTTAGAACACATAAACTTAACTGAAATTTTTAAATCTTTCACAGAAGTAGATCTGCCAATTTTTTCACAAATTCTTTCTAATGATGGCATAATTAAAGCAATTCATATATCAGAAACAAACAAACTCTCAAGAAATGATTTAGATATAATTGGAAAATTTGCAAAACAATTTGAAGAAAACAGCGAAATATATAGCATTAAAGTTACAAAAAATGGATCCGATTGGAAACAGTCATTTCTACGAAAAATTATTCCAAATAAACTTATTAAAATTATAAATCAGCATTGCAATGCTCATGATAATGACACAGTGTTAATCATGGCCGGTAAGAAAAAACTGGTAAATTCCGCCATGTCTGCTCTGAGACTTTATTTAGGGGAAAAATTTAACTTAATTCCTAAAGAAGTATGGAAAATCTTATGGGTAAATAATTTTCCATTATTTGAGCAAAGTGATGATGTTGAAATATATACATCAATTCATCATCCGTTCACAGCTCCACAAGTAAAAGACATAGAATATTTAGACACCGATCCATCGAAATGCAAAGCAAGAGCATATGATTTAGTTATTAACGGAAACGAGATTGCAGGAGGATCCATAAGAAATCATGATGTCAAAATACAATCAAAGATTTTTGATATATTGGCAATTTCAAATCATGAAAAAGAATCTAAATTTGGTTTTTTCTTAAATGCGCTCAGGTATGGACCGCCACCTCATGGCGGTATTGCATTCGGATTGGATCGACTTTGCATGCTTCTTTCTAAATCTAATACAATAAGAGATACTATAGCTTTTCCAAAAAGTAATAATGGAATCGATTTATTGAGTGGAGCACCCTCGGTAATTGAATCTAAACATTTAACTGAACTTAATTTATGTGTAATGGACAATAAAAAACTTTAATCATTGTCTAAATTTCAATTACGGAAATTGTTAAAAGATATTTCAAGTGGAAAATCTTTTGTTTTTAAAAATGTCATTACTGTCTGAAGTTTATCTTTGCTTTTACTCGTTATACGAACAGCTTCGCCTTGAATAGCTGATGTTACCCCATTATATTTTTCTTGCCGAATAAATTCTATTATCTTTTTTGCGTTTTCTTTATCAATTCCAGTTTTTATCTCAATTTCCAATTTCCAAATACTATTTCCTGTTGAAAATATTTTTTGTTTATCTAAAAATTTAAGTGAAATTTTTCTTTTAATAAATTTATCAAGCAGTACATCGAAAGCAGCATTTGCGCGATCTTCACTAGTAGAAGTAATGGAAAATTTTTTATCTAGAAATACAATTTTGGTTTCAGTGCCCCTGAAATCGAAACGTTGTTCTAATTCTTTGATTGTTTGATTGAATGCATTTTGAAGCTCATGTTGATCAGATTCGGAGACAATATCAAAAGACGACATATTTCATTCTAGATATTTTTTAAAAAACTAACAAGTCAAATAAGTATATAATTCATAAAAATCAACTTTATTATAAATTATACTTGTTTGAATTTTAAAAAGGTTTAAATATAGAAAATGAATCAAAAATTAAATATGGCACCTTTTGCCAATTCTTTAGGGATGGAAATTCTCAATAAAGTCACACAAGAAGAATGGAGTAAATGGTTAATAGTCCAAACAAAAATTATAAACGAATATAGATTAGATTTGTCTAATGCTGATGATCGTAAAAAATTATTAAAACAAATGCGTATTTTTTTAAAACTTGATAACGAATCCGGTTCGGACAATATTCACTGATTATTTTTCTTGAATTAAATTAAAATTATATCAAATTAAGTACTAAATTAATTAGATTAAGTGTTTTATTAACAATTTGATTTATATTTTCATTTCTTTTTTTTTCAAGGCAGTATTTCCAAACAAAAGGATTCGACCAACCAAGATAGAAAATGCTAATATAAACAAATCCAATTAGTTCTGAATTAGCAACGGGCTCAGCGATTCCAGTACACGAAACTGCGATATCTGCCAAAGAATTTTCAATTGCCCCTAAGGCCATTTCCATTGCTGCTTGCTTACTTGTTGATCCATACGTATTGAGCACATGCTCAGAAACTCCTAATATTTTTTTTTTAGAATTATTTGAGTATACAACAAATCCACAATCAAAAATTTTCGAAGAACCTGAAGTTTTAGTAAGAGAAGCTGAAACCATTCCTCCAGTGCAAGACTCAGCCGCTGTTAATATTATTTTTTTTTCTATAGCAATTTTTAATATATTTTTAATCAGAAAATCCATCTATATGTAACGCTTATTGTAATTCAATTTAATAAATCAACTAAAATTAATGTAAAATTTTATGAAGCTTGCATGTATCGTCTTATGTGATCTGTCGATTCTTCTAAAATTCTACCAGATTCAATAAAATAACAATGATCAAAAATACTTTTAGCAAATAACATATCATGACTTGAGATTGCTATCGAGACACCCTTTTCAAGTAATGACAATAATATGTCTCTCAATTGAGCAGTGCTTTCTGGGTCCAGTGATGACGTTGGCTCGTCCATAAGCAATGCCTGCGCATCCATGCATAATGCACGTGCTATCGCTACGCGTTGCATTTGACCTCCGGAAAGTTGATGAATCCTTCTGTCTGTAAAATTTTCAAGACCAAGAGAATTTAAAAGTAAAAGAGTTTTTTCTTCTATCATGCTTCTGGAATAGCCAAAAACCAATTGTTGAGGCTGTAGACAGTTTTCCAAAACAGTTAAATGTGGAAATAAATTAAATTGCTGTGCGACAAATCCAATGCTCCTTACTCGCACTGAACGTGAAAGTTTTTTGATTGAACAATTATTGAAAACAATGTCTCCAGTATAATTTGTAACCAAATTTGCAATACAGCGCAAAAGAGAAGTTTTTCCTGATCCACTTTTACCCATGAAAAGCGTTATTCTTCCAATGGGTATCTTGAAATTGACATCAATTAAAGCAGGTAGAGCGGAATTGAAATATTTTAAAGATACATTTCTACCAATAATAAGACTCATATTTTACGTTCCAATCGTTTTGTAAAAAATGCAATTGACCCAGTTATCACAAAATAGATAAATGCCGTAACGAGATATATCTGTATTGGTCGCAATTCCCTCGCAACAATATCTCGACTTGTTTTAACTAATTCAGGTACACCTATAATCATCAAAACACTACTTTCTTTAACCAGGGTTGAAAATTCATTAGTAATAACTGGTAATGCGTTTTTTAGCGCCTGTGGCAAAATAATATGACGTATGGTTTGGTATCGCGTATAACCTAGGACTTCGGCGCTTTCCCATTGCCCATTTGGCAACGAATTTATACTTCCCCTAACGACTTCTGAAAGATACGCAGACGAATTTAGACCTATTGTAATTATTCCTGCCATGATTGGTGACACGTTAACATGAGTCATTTCGGGTAACGCAAAATAAACAAACAAAATCTGCACAAACATTGGGGTCCCGCGAACAATTATAACATATAAACCAATCAATACAGAAATGATCTTTATTTTTATCCTATCGCTATTCAGTACGCCAAAACACAAACCGCCAATTGAGCCAAAAATAGCGCCAAATATACTTGCTTGAAGAGTAATGATAGATGCTTTTAGCAATGGGGGAAGTATTGTAAAAATCAGCAATTCTATAGAGTCTATCATTTTTTATCCATGTATATTTATTACTTGTTTAATGTTGTTATTTTATTGCTGTTTTTATCTCTTACCTATATTTTCCATCCATTTTTTCTCCAAGCGTTTAATTACTCCAGATTGGTTCAAATCCCTAATTGTATCGTATATTTGTTTCAGAAGTACCCTATTGGATTTTTTTATACCTATTCCACTGCCCCTATTCCAACTTTCAATCGGAAGGGGGAATTCTATATAACTTAATGCTTGTTCTTTTTTAAGAATATTGGCTACCACATTTGTTTCCACAAATGCAGCAATTGATTTACCGTGTTTAATGTCTAACAATAATTCAGATATTGACTCAAGTGGCTTTACAGTTATGTTAAAAGGTGTTGAGATCGTATTTAAATATTCCTCCATCCATGTTCCAACTTGAACTACTATGGTCTTATTTTCCAAATTTCCAATATCCTCTATTTTCTTAATATTGTTTGGCGTATTCCCCCAAAATAAAAGGGCATAAGTCTTAACAAGATCACCCTGATATTGAACCATTTCTATTTCTCTTTCCCTCTTAGATGTAATAGATAACCCGGCCATAATTAAATCGCATTTATTTTGATTTAATCCAAGTATCAAAGAATCAAAATCCATATTTCTAAGAAAGAGTTTTTTATTAAGTTTTTTACTAAGCTCATTTGCTAGATCAATGTCGAAACCAATCAAAGAACCATCTTTGTTTACAGCTTCATAAGGCGGATAGGTTGCGTTAGTGCAAACCGTTAATGTATCAGTATTATTTTCGGATACATTTTTGCATCCTTGAAATATACTCGCCCCCAATGCAATCAAACAAATTGTATATTTGATAGTCTTAAACATATATATCAATTACCTCAAGGGGCAACCTGTAATCTTGATATACCCAATTTTTGATTCTATACCTTTTATCTATTCTTTGCAACTTGCAATTGCGCATTAAGTTTATTATTTTGCTGGAAATTAATCCCATATTCTTCTTTATTAAAATTAAAAATTTATGTATTTTGTTTAAATGCGTATTTGGGGCATAAGCGATCTACATTTATCTTTTTCTTCAAATAAACCTATGGAAATATTTGGATCTCATTGGCGCAATCATGCTGAACGCATGGGTAATGCCTGGGATGTACTAGTAAAATACGACGATGTAGTACTATGTCCCGGTGATTTATCTTGGGCAATGTACTTAGGGGATGTTGTCGATGATTTAAACTGGATAGACTCAAGGCCAGGATTAAAAATATTGTGTCGCGGAAATCATGATTATTGGTGGAATTCAATTGGAAAAGTAAGATCTATTCTTCCCGCTAGTTGCGTAGCGCTGCAGAACGATTGCTATGATCTTGGAAATTACGTAATAGCCGGAAGTAGATGCTGGTCTATTCCCGGTAGCTCAGAGTATACCGATGAGGACGAAAAGATATATGAACGTGAATGTATTAGACTTGAACTTTCTCTCAAAAGTGCACTGTCAATCGCGAACGGAAGACCGATTATAGCATCTGTGCATTTTCCCCCAATTGCCGCCAACGGAGAATCTACTAAATTTTCCAAATTATTAGAACTTTTTAGAGTTAAACTTTGTGTGTATGGGCATTTACACGGGGGGCAATCACATAACGCCGCCGCTCAGGGGTTTGTGCGCGGTGTCGAATATCGTTTAATATCATCTGATTATTTAAATTTTAAACCCACGCTCTTAATTTAATATTTCAAAATTAACGAATTGAATTATTGACTCATTAATTTAATTTAATTTAACGATGTGTAGAAATTTTATTTTTTTTCAAGACGTTTGATTTTTTCAACCCTTTTATCTTTTAAATCATAATATCTATCTTAGTTTTAACGTAACGCTTATAATTAATTGTCTCAGCGGTTATGTTTCAATAAATTCTCGCTTATATAATATTCATTATTAAATTAAACAATTAATGTTTGCGCTTTAAAGATTAGAAATTACTTTATCAAATGTGTTGTAAAATGTAGATTTAAAATTAAAATTACTTTCCGAGCGCTAAAATTTCCCAATATAGTAATTGCGTAAATGATTATGTTGATTGTAGGGTGAATCAACATATATAATTTCGGTGCTAGATTGTTTTTGATGTTTTGGCAACATCTAGGCAACAAGCCCTTCCTAGCCCATGTGTTGACTTAGAAAGTGTAGAATTAATTCTCTCGACAGCTTCTGCTTCTATTATATAAGAGAAGCTAATAATACGGCGAACAGATTGGGATTAAATTTTTTTCAATATTGCTTTTCTTATTATAATCAATTCTTTACCATTTTTTAGATAAAAAAAATGAAAACTTTAAATAAAATATTT
>JAHFEE010000014.1 GCA_023248655.1 Myxococcales bacterium | reverse complement strand
ATTATAAACAATATGCAGATTATCTTTATTTTTCTTCAATTGCATTATTAATATTAGTGCTAATTCCTGGAATTGGAAAATCTGCAGGAGGGTCTTTTAGATGGATATCTCTCGGATTGTTTAAAGTTCAAGCAGGTGAGATTTTCAAATGTGCTTCAATTGTTTATCTTTCAATGTCTTTAGCTGAAAAAAAAGATAAAATACTGTTGCTTAAAATTGAAATTATATCACATTTAATTCTTCCAACTACAGGAATGATCCTTTTACTGTTTGAACCTGATTTTGGCACAGCTTTTATAATTTTATCAGTAACGTTTATTATGTTGTTTATAAGTGGAGTTAGAATAATTTATTTATTAAGCGGATCACTATTTGCTCTCCCGATTTTAATTAATGTTATTGCGTCCAGCCCATACAGAATGGCGCGTGTTATTTCTTTTATAGATCCCTGGGGCCATCGTCAGGAAGGGGGATATCAAGTAGTACAAAGTTTAATAACTTTTGGTTCTGGAGGTCTTTGGGGAAAAGGGATCGGAAGAGGATTTTCTAAACTTTATTTTTTACCAGCAGCACACACTGATTTTATTCTTTCCATAATAGGTGAAGAACTTGGTTTTATCGGCATTTGTTTAACAATTTTCTGCTTTGCGATTATCATAAGTTCTGGTTTTTATATTGCAATTAAATGCAAGGAAACTTTTGAAGTTTATTTAGCGTTTGGTCTTACTTCTCTTCTTGCCATTCAGGCGGTTTTAAATATATTTGTTGCGTTGGGCCTCCTTCCAACCAAAGGGTTAACTCTTCCGTTGGTTAGTTATGGCGGAAGTAGTTTAATTTCTACTTGTTGGATTATAGGTGTTTTGGTTCATCTGGGAAATAAAATTAATGTTAAAACTAGGACCGATATTAAGACCGATATTAAAATAATGATGAGCTAAGTTATCAATTCGTGAATTATCAATTTTACTCTATTTGCATTTTATGTTTCAAATTTTTATGAAATTAAAACAATACAATAGGTTGAGTTTTGTCTAAAAATCCATAAAGATACTAATGATGAAATTTGTAATTGCAGGCGGAGGCACTGGTGGTCACATATTTCCAGGTATTGCAGTTGCACAAGGTCTTGCTCGCATAAACTCAAAATACGAAATTCTTTTTATAGGTACTGATACAGGAATCGAAAAAGAAACCGTTACAAGATATGGATTTTTATTTAAAAATATTAAAATATCTGGGATAAATTCTAAGAATTATATGGAAATCTTGAAAGCATTATTAAGATTACCAATAGCCATTATTTATTCAGCAGTAATATTGAAACGCTTTAAGCCCAATTTTGTATTAGGTGTTGGTGGATATGTTTCGGGACCTGTTTTGCTAGCAGCATGGATTCTTGGGATTCCTAGAGCCATATGTGAGCAAAACAGCATTCCGGGTTTTACTAATCATATTCTTGGAAAATATTTTGTTTCGACAGTGTGGGGAATGTTTGAGAACTGTAAAAAATTTTTTCCTGCCGGAAGATATGAAACTACTGGAAATCCATTAAGAATTGAATTTTCTAACTATGTTACGAATCAAGAACCTAAAAATAGTATACTTATTTTAGGTGGAAGTCGCGGTGCGCGACCATTGAATGCAATAATTCCAATTTCCATGAAGTTAATCATTGAAAAAATTCCAAATTTAACAATAACACATCAAACTGGAAGCGTGGATTTTGAAATGGTTAAATCTCAATATTCAAGTTTCAAAATTGACGCTAACGTATTCGCCTTCATAGAAGACATGATATCTGCATACAGTGGAACCAGTTTAGTTATAGCGCGTTCCGGGGCAGGTGTTTGCTCGGAATTAATAGCAACAAATGTTCCTTCTATCTTAATTCCATTTCCTCAATCAACAAACAATCATCAAGTTATGAATGCAAAAGAATTAGTAAATTTCGGCATCGCAATTACGTTATCGCAAGAATCATTATCGCCTAAATTTTTATCAGATACGATAAAAAATCTGTTACTAAATTCTAATACATTGAGAAGCATGAAAATCAATGCTTCTAATATTTGTCATACATACAAAGGATCTGCCAATGTTATTGCTCACAAGATTATTGAATCATGTATAAATTAGTGCATTTGACTGGCATTGGTGGAATTGGAATGAGCGGAATTGCTGAAATTTTGATTAACTTGGGCGTTGGAATTCAGGGATCTGATTTAGTTCGAAATGAAAATACCATACGATTAGAAAAACTTGGTGCAACGATTTATTATGGTCATACTGGAACTCAAATTAATAATGCAGATGTTTTGGTTTTTTCTTCAAGCATATCTTCAAATAATCCTGAATTAATTGAAGCAATGAAGAGAAATGTTCCCATAATACCAAGAGCGCAAATGCTTGCTGAAATAATGAAGTTAAAACAAGGAATTATCGTTGCTGGGTCTCATGGAAAAACGACTACTTCTGGACTAATTTTTTCTATTTTAAATAAAGCTAATTTAGAACCAAGTGCAGTAATCGGAGGAATATTAAAAGATATTGGATCTAATTCCAAATATGGGAATGGTCAATTTTTAGTTGCTGAAGCAGATGAATCGGATGGTTCTTTTTTAATGTTATCTCCCAAAATTGCAGTTGTTACCAATTTGGACTTAGAACATATAGACTATTGGAAGGGTGGCTTACCTGATCTTCAAAGGGCTTTCGTGAAATTTTTAAACACTCTTCCTATTTCTGGATTGGCAATTATATGCACAGACTCAATTCCATTGGCAGACATTATAATAAAATTAAAATGTCGAATTGTTACTTATGGTATAAATGATAAATCTGATTATTCTGCTAAAAATATAATATTCAATCCATTTTTCACTACATTTGATTTAATAAAGTATGGTAGAAATTTGGGACGTGTTCAACTTAAATTGACAGGAGAGCATAATGTTAAAAATTCTTTAGCATCAATAGTGGTTGCTGAAGAACTGGGAATAGAATTAAATATTGTAAATAGTTCATTAAAAACGTTTTCGGGTATTTTGCGCAGATTTAACCATGTTGGAGAAAAGAATAATGTATTAGTAATAGATGATTATGGGCATCACCCAGAGGAAATTTTGGCAGTTCTGAGGACTGCTAGAAATATATTTCAAAAAAGAAGATTAGTGGTTTTATTTGAGCCTCATCGATATACTCGTACACACTGTTTAATGAATGCATTTACTGAAGCGTTTGATTCTGTTGATAAATTAATCGTAAGTGACATATATCCGTCTGGTGAGAAACCAATCATTGGCGTTAGTTCTCAAAATTTAGTCAACAAAATTAAGACACTGGGAAGAATTGATACCGAATACGGTGGAAACCTTAAACAGTCTACAGAAAAAATAATAAAAATAGCACGTTCTGGCGATGTAATTATTACTCTTGGAGCAGGTCCTGTAACCAATAGTTCTGCGGAAATCTTGGAGTCTTTAAAATAAATGTTTTCAGGTTTAAGTGTTAAGAGAAATGTCTTACTGGCGCCATATACAACATTTAAACTAGGTGGTGTGGCAGATTTTTTTGCGATTCCCAAAACGTGGACAGAACTTAATTGTTTATTTAAAGAAGCTAATAAATACAAAATTCCAATTTATTTCATTGGAAATGGCAGTAATTTACTTATAAGTGATCAGGGAGTTCGAGGATTGGTTATAAATTTTTCGGGATGTTTTGATTCAATATCAATTTCCGCCAGCGGAGAAGAAATAATAGTTGGCGCAGCATATTCGTTTTCAAAATTGACTAAAATATGTTTGAAATTAGGTTGGAAAATAGCTCTTGGATGGGTCGGTGTTCCAGGGTCAGTTGGCGGTGCTATAAAAATGAATGCGGGTACTGTTTTTGGGAATTTAGGCCACAGTGTCAAGATGGTTAATTTGATGAATTTTAACAAAACTTTTTTTATGTCACATGAGCAAATAAGGTTTTCTTATCGAGATACAGAATTTCCGCCCAATATTGCTCTATGCTCTGTTTATTTAAGTAACAAATACATAGAACCACAATATGGAAAAGAATTCGCAAAAACAGCTATTGAATTAATAAGGAAGAGAAATCGAAAACAACCAACACAGAGATCCATTGGTTCAATTTTTAAAAATCCAAAAAAATATTTTGCTGGGCACTTAATAGAACTCTGTGCCCTGAAAGGTTATCGTATAGGTGGTGCCAAAATCTCAGAAACTCATGCAAATATTTTCGTAAACGATGGAGCCGCAACTTCAAGAGACATGTTTGAGCTTTGTCAATTTGCTAGAAATATAGTTTATGATCAATGCAAGATTAGGCTAGAATTTGAGGTAAAATTTTGGGGTTTTTCAGAAAGATAATTATTTTTTTAATTTTTATCACGATGGGATTTGTAACATGTATTTTTTATTTTATAAAAAGTGAAATTTTTGATAATATTATTTTTACTCCTGTAAACATGATACTTAAAACGGGAAGTTATGCCAAACTTGAAGAATTAGAGAATTTACTAGAAGAACTTATTGATAAATCTTCTGAGGTCGTTGATCTTAAAAAAATTCAAAAAAAACTAGAAATGCACCCATGGGTTTCTTTTACTGCGGTTAAGTTTTTAGTCTCTGAAAATATGGGAAATTTGGAGATTGAAATTTCGGAAAGAATCCCCATAGCAATTTGTGAGCTAGATGAAATGTGGGTTGTTGATTCATTTGGCATTCCATTTAAACAAGTAGATAATGACTGGGAGTCCATGCTACCGTTTATAGACAGAAAAGATGCTGTAGAAATTTTAAAAAATTATGAATATATCAACAAACCATTAGGCCAAATTGTTGAAATTCACGAACAATTTACTGACCAGTACCAGGTTAAATTCATTAATGGGCTAGAAGTTTCAATGACAATGGAAGATAATTTGGAGCAATTTGAAAAATTGGTTTTTATTTTGGAATTTCTCAAGGATAAAAGAAATGATTTAATATTTATCCATCTCGATTATGCGTTAAACAAGAATAGAATTATTGCTCGTTTTAGAAATGGAGCAATATGACAACAAATGAATGCGCAGAAATAATAGCAGGATTAGATATTGGCACAACTAAAACTTGCTGCATTATTGGAAGGCCTGCTGGTAGGGAAATTGAAATCTTAGGTATGGGTTCCAGTGTAACATTAGGAGTTCGTTCTGGTTTGATTGTTGATATATATGCTGCCACTTCCTCGGTTTGTAGCGCGGTAAAACAAGCGAATAAAATGGCCGGAACCGCTATTGAGCATGTAATTTTGAGCGCATCGGGGTCACACGTCTATGGTGTAGACGGTTATGCGGATATTAAAATTATAAATAATGAAATCAAAAAAGAAGACGTAAAACAGGTTATAGAAGTTGCTGAACGTTCAGCAATGATTAAAGACAGAAAAACACTGCATCTTCTAGCTCAAGAATTTGTGATTGATAACAAATTTGAAGTTCGTGATCCACTGGGTATGTATGGAAGAAAATTAAGTACAAATATCCACATCATCAGCACTTCTGCACACGCTATCAGAAATGCAATTAAGTGTGTTCATCTATGTTCACTAGAAATAAGAGATGTTGTGTTTGAGCAGTTTGCTGCGGCTCAATCAGTTCTACGTGAAAATGAACGAGATCTAGGTGTGGCTGTAATTAATATCGGTGCAGAAACTACCAGCATTGTAATTTTCTCAAATGGACTTGTCAAACATACATGTGTTCTTCCAATTGGTGGACGATATTTAACTAATGATGTTTCAGTTGGTCTAAAAACTTCATTCAATGATGCCGAATTAATTAAAAAAAAACATGGTTTTACGGACATAAGAATAATACGAGGATTTGATGTTATGAGAGTTCCAAGTATCATGGGAAAATCGAAAAGAATGAATAAAAGGGTGCTTGGCAATATTTTAAAACCTAGAACAGAAGAGATGTTTGCCTCAATCGCCAGAGAGATAAGTTCTCTAAATCTTGATCGCTCACTGATTTCAGGAATTGTTATTAGCGGTGGCACGGCATTAATGCCTGGAATTACGGACGTAGCTGAGCTCGTTACCGGGCTGCCTGCAAGGATCGGTATTCCTGAAAATATTTGCGGATTATCGAATTTGGTTTCTAGTCCTATTTATGCAACATGCATTGGATTATTAGCTTATGAAAAAAACAGAAAAGTCAAACCTGATGCGGATAAGGAAAAAAACTGCTCGACATTTAGGGGCAAAGTAAGTAAATTAAATTCCTCAGTTCGGTATATTTTTAAAAGGAAGAAACCGAATACTGATACAAGCACAAGAGGTTGTAATGGTTACATTTGGCGAAGTTCAAAAAAAAGGTCCTCGAATTAAAGTAATCGGTGTAGGAGGAGGAGGAGGGAATGCCGTAAATAATATGATTCAGCACGGTATTAATGGAGTAGAATTTATTGTCGCCAATACAGATTGTCAAGCCTTAGATACAAATTTATGTGAAATAAAACTTCAATTGGGCCAACGTTGCACAAAAGGTCTTGGAGCGGGAGCAAAACCAGAAATTGGTGAAACTGCCGCAAAAGAAAGCATTGATCAAATAGAAGAACTATTACTGGGCGCGGATATGGTTTTTATCGCTGCCGGAATGGGTGGTGGAACTGGAACTGGAGCCGCACCTGTAATTGCTGATGTTGCACAAAGGCTTGGTGCCCTAACGGTTGGAGTTGTTACTAAGCCTTTTCTGTTTGAAGGAAACCGAAGACGCAAAGCAGCCGAATTGGGAGTTGAGCGTTTAAAGGGCGCTGTTGATACCCTTATTGTTGTCCCTAATAATAGACTTCTTCAGCTTGTAGATATAGAAACATCAATATTGGATGCCTTCAAAATGGCTGATCAGGTTTTACTAAATGCAGTCAAGGGCATTAGTGATATCATTACTCAACAGGGAGTTATTAATGTTGATTTCGCTGATGCGATTTCTGTTATGAGTGAACAAGGAATGGCTCTGATGGGAATCGGTCACGGAAAAGGAGAACACAGAGCAATAGAAGCCGCCGAAAAGGCAATTACCAGTCCCTTGTTGGAAGATGTTTCGGTTACTGGAGCAATGGGAATTCTTGTTAATGTAACCGGCGGAAAATCATTAACTCTTCATGAGGTTAATGCTGCTATTGAATTAATTACCGAAGCTGCACACGAGGACGCAAATATTATTTTTGGTTATGTGGTAGATGAAAAAATGAAAGATGAGGTTACAATTACAGTTATCGCTACTGGTTTTGAAGATAAGGAAGATGAATCATTTGATGATCCCAAATTTGTTAAAACAGAAAATACGGTTACTCATTCAATTTCTAAAAACTTTACACAATTTAATCCAAGTATAATTACTTCTCCTATAGTTCAACCATTCAGAAATTTAAATTATACTAGCGAAAGATTTGATAAACCTTTATTTTCTAATTTTAAGAGCTCATTGCGTGAGAACATTAATCCCGATTGGAAAATTTTTCGGAATTTATTTAGATACCTTAGTAAAGAATATAATATTTATGATTATATTTTTCTAGCCAGAGAACGTGCTGGATGGTTTGAAGGGAAAACTCCAATAAATAATTTCGTAAATAATTTTAGAAGCAACTTTAACAGTAATTCAAGAGAGAGATTAAATACAGTTAATTTTAAAGAATATCCACTCCCATCTCCTTATTCGTCCAGGATTCGAACAGAATCAAAAAATTTTCCAATATCAGCATTCAGGCGGAGCAATAGAGAATTTTTAGATGTGCACAATTACATGCAGCAAGAAGAGGATTATGAAATTCCTACATTTTTGCGTAGAAATTTAAAAATTTAAATTATGAAGATAATTTTAAAAATAAAACCATATAAGTTATATTTTTCGTGTAATTTGTTTTAAGTTTTTTTTAAAAAAAATTTGTTACACATATTTGCGTCATTTATTTTATTCAGCAAACATTGCTTTACATTATTATCCACTAAATTTAACTTATCTTTGTATGATGTTAGTATTTTAAAAATATCGATATTTTTATTTAGTATTGTAAATTGATTTTATATATTGAAACATAAATATGGTGCGTAAATTATCTTCAGAAGAATTATATTGGAAATTTGATAAAATATCCAATATTTTTAAAAAAATTAATTTTCAAATTAATTTAAACAAAAATAATGAATTCGATAGTTATAAATTTGAAATATTTATCCAAAAACACCAACTTCGAATGCTGAATCTCGGTATCGGTATCAAGCAAATTGGATTTAATATGTTTGCAATTAGCAGTTCGAAAAAAATGCTGATTACGGCTCTCGAAAGAACAGTATCAAACATTGCGATAAATGAAAATATTCCTTGTGATCTTATTCTTTTGTATGATTTTAAGGATAAAAATTGTTTATTTAGCTTGTCTTTAAGCCCAGGCCTTGGATCAATACTCAAAAGGACTTACGAAAATCTCATCGATCTAATTCGAATAGAAATAAGCAGTGTATTTGAATCAAAAAAATATATTGCAAAGTTCAATACATTTCAGAATAATTTTCAATTTCAAATTGATGAATTGCTCAGCTCAATAAAAGAAGAAGGTTTTTTGAAAGGCTTTTTTTTTAATCAAGAATTTATCAATAATCAAATTCAATTTACATCATTCAATGGATATTTTTCGTCTAAATTTAATTTGTCCTTTGAACAGCTCAATAATTACTTTAAAAATGAAATTAGAAAAAATAAAATATTTTTAAATTGTCAATTAGAAAATTATTTTAATTATTTCAGATACATGAAACAGGAATCTGTAGATCTAATTCAAAATTTTACTATAAAAACAACAAATGGTAGATTGAATCTTATTTTTAAAGAAATTAAAAACTGTTGGGAATTTGATTTAAATATTAAGATTCATTTAACAGAAATTAAAAAAGATATATTAAGTGAATTGAAAGCTTTTATTAAAATTTATTTCTTTAATAATTATGAGGAATTTCTAGAGAAAAAAAACTACAAATATGATAATCGGCAACATGGCAAAATAAATTTTGTAAAACATTGTGATATTAAGAATGCTTTTTTAGATATTTTCAATTTAAATCTCGATAAATATCGTGTGCAATTATTGGTTGATAATGCTAAATGTCGTGGCGTTCCAGTTAAATATGAGAAAAGGCCTACATTTTCAAATTTATTCGGATGTTTAAAACAACAATTTGCAAAAGAAGAAAATCAGGAAACCACGTTAATAAATATTGGTTCTCTATGTAGGGCTAATGGTGGTTATTTGATATTGGATGCAGATGAAGTAATGCAAGATACACGATGTTGGGAAAATTTAAAACAAATTCTCAGTAATCAATTAATCGAATTTGCAGAATTATTCAAATTAGATAATTTAGTAGAAAATATAAAAATAAAACCAATTGGACTGCAAACTAAAATTATTCTTGTTGGGAGTTATGAAGCGTATTCTTCTTTGTTGAAAAAGGATTCCGAATTTCTAAATTTATTCAAGATATTAATTAATTTTGAAGATGAAATAGAGTGCAATGATTGTAACATAAAGTATTATATTAAATTTTTAAATTATTTGTGCTTAAAAGAAAAATTAAAATATCTCGATAATTCCGGAATCGAAAAAATAATTAAATATTCTAGCATTCTAGCTGGTTGTGAAAAAAAACTTTCCATTCGTATTGATGAAATAGTAGACTTAATTAGAGAAGCTAATTTTTTAACTGAAGAGGATGGATCTATGCTGATTTGTGACAGGCATATCCAAGAAGCTGTTACAGCATCAAGAAATCGTGAATTTGCTTTTTATGAATATACAATCGAAGACATATGCAATGATCGTATTTTGATAGAGACTTCCGGATCGGCCATTGGTCAAGTGAACATATTGACAATTAGAGAATTTGAAAAATTTGTTTTCGGAATACCTGCGCGGGTCACATGCAGTGTTTCCTCTGGCAATGGTGATTTTATAGACATCGAGCACGAAACTGAACAGGGAGGGAATTTACATAAGCGTGGACGTTTAACTATGCTAGGTTTTTTTGCTAATTGTTTCGGCAGAGATGTTTCTGTTGCTAATTTAAACACAGTTCTTTGCGTTGAACAAGTTTTTGGTGAAATTGATGGCGATTCTGCTACTTTAGCAGAAACTTGCGCTTTCTTTTCGGCTTTAGCCAATATTCCAATATTGCAACACATGGCAATTACTGGATCAATGGATCAGCGCGGTAACATTCAAGCAATTGGTAATGTAAACGAAAAAATTGAGGGATTTTTTAGAGTTTGCGAGGCCAAAAGAAAAAAAAACACACTAAAAATTCCAAATATTGTGATTATACCCTATGTGAATAAATTTGAATTAAATTTGAATAAAGATATTGTTAATGCTTGTAATAATGGAATATTTGAAATTTATTCTGCTAAAAATTTTCAAGAAGTTATACAATTAATCACAGGTCACAAATGGAACACTGGTAACAAGTCGATTAAAAAAGAAATCATAAAAACGTTAAAACATTTCAAAAGTATCAAATAAATAATGCAATGAAAATATAACTTGCATTCTTTAATTTATTAAAAAGCGGGAGATGTATTGTCTTTACTTTGTGAAAGTTTTATAACTTAGCTTTATATGCATAAAAAGCATGCAATTGTACCCATTAGAGCCGAAAATTATCCAGAATGGTATCAACAAATAATAAAAGTAGCCGATTTAGCAGAAGTTAGCCCAACCAGGGGATGCATGGTTATTAAGCCATGGGGTTACGCTATCTGGGAATTGATACAAAAAAATTTAGATGCTCTAATTAAAGAATCGGGACATGTAAACGCGTATTTTCCGCTTTTGATTCCAGTTAGTTTTTTTGAAAAAGAAGCAGAACACGTCAAGGGTTTTGCAAAAGAATGCGCTGTTGTAACACACTCTCGTTTAGAAATAGACAATTTTGGTAAAGCAATACCATCTTCTCCACTTAGAGAATCTTACATAATAAGACCTACGAGTGAAACAATTATCGGGTATTTTTATTCAAAATGGATTAAATCTTACAGAGATCTTCCGGTATTAATTAATCAATGGGCCAATGTTATGCGATGGGAAAT
>JAHFEE010000024.1 GCA_023248655.1 Myxococcales bacterium | reverse complement strand
GATCCTGTAAAAATACCTTTAAAGAGTTTAAAACGGCTCGCGAGCCATTTTAGGGATTGCCTTGCTCCTGCTGTAAATATATGCTAATGTATAAAGTTAAATTATACCTTTTTCGAAAGTTTACCCCTCCAATTAACTAAATTTTAAATAAATTTCTGTTTATTAAATATATAAATTTTGAATAATTAATAGTTTGTGTCAAAGGAGAAGAAATGCTTTCTGGTCCTGCGCTTCCGTTTTTTCAAGTAATAAGTGAAGTGTTAAACACTAAGAAGGCGACAATTTCTCCACATGATTTAATAAAGGCAGCAGAAAAAGCAAATATCTTAGAGTCCGGTGCGAGTGATTCATATGAAAAGTCACCTGAAAAGATGAAAGCTTTCAACAATTCTGTTACAGAAGAGAAAATGCTATTAATTATAAATTTGGTTGGAGAAGTAAATAATATTAATTTCGAAGTGTTCCGACTTCGAGATGGCCAAATTGAAGAAGTTATTTCTGTGGATTCGGAAATTACCAATTTTCAAAGCATATTAATTCATTCAGCAGGATTTGCATGTATTCTATTGCCAAACTTAGTTAAAATTGAAATTAAAGAGACTATTCTCAATCAAATTACTTTTAAAAACGATTTTCCTGATGATGGAAAAGTGCAGCAACAAAAAATTATTTTGCCTTCTTTTCTTGAAGAGTTTGTCATAAACCAAATTATGATCTTTATTGAAAGCGCGCTTGAAGCAAAACAAATGAACCAAAAACGGCATTATTTAACATCAGAATCTGATGTAATACCGATCGATTTTGATTCTAGTGGAGTTATTCAAAAGAACCAAAAGTGGGGAGAAGGGTTACAGCAATTTATCGAATTAAAGGAAGCTTCCAAAATGAGCTGTCTATCATTAATTACTAATTTTCTTTCTAATGTGGCTTTATTTAATCGTTACCTGGAAGATGGCTCACTTTATGGTGTAACAGGAACTTTAGGAGGTCCTGCTGAAAATAATTTTTTAAAAAGAACATACCCACTTGAGCTTATTCCAATACCTACCAATAAAATTAAAAAACTCTATGAAATGCCAGCTACAATTACAAATGATAGTTATTCCTGGAGAAAAAGTATTGTAAACAAAACATTACAATGCGTTAAAAACAAAAGGACACTTTTGATAATTTGTGAAGATATTTTAACAGTTTCTGACTTGGAACAATTATTGAAGTTAAGACTAGCCGAAGCCTCCAACTATTCAATTGTAATCTACACTAGAGATGACCTTCCAGACGAATCTAATACAATAAAGAAAGCCTTTAAATCTGGCGATATAATTCTTGCAACAAACTTAGCAGGTCGTGGAACAAATATAATATTGGATGGAGAAGTTCAAAAATGCGGTGGACTTCACGTGCTCTTGACTTTTCTTCCGAGAAACCGGAGAGTAGAGCTGCAAGCATTTGGACGAGCGGCAAGACAGGGCGCCCCAGGATCCTGCGAAGTACTTTTCGATGGATCTAAACTCCCAGCTTCATTTAAAAACAAATCTATTCAAAAAATTAGGGAATTGGTAAACGAAAAAGAAAACGAAAATATCATGAGAATGGCGAATGAGGACATGAAGCAGGGTAGAATTAGAGAAACTCTGTTTAAATTTTATTGCGAAAATTTAAAATTATTTTATCTGGAACTCAAAAACAAATTAAATGACAAATATCAATTTGAAGCGCAAATCGATTCTGTAAATGAATGGTGGGCCTACTGGTTGCAAATGAATACCAAACGAATTAAAGCAGAAACGATAGAAGAAACCCAACATCTATTGAGAGAACTTAAATCAGAGATTGAAAAGGTTAAGCTTACTATTTTAGATAATTGCTCACCGACACAAAATCCATACCATATTATTAAATATGCTAATCAAATCGCCGATAAATCGCCTGATGAAGCAATTATAATGTATAGTAAAGCAATTGAATTATCGAATTGCTGGTCCCTTCCAGCTTTTTACAATAGAGCCTATTGTAGGCTTAAGAAAGCTAAAGGACATCACAAAGTTTTCATTGAAACAATCGCTGATTTGAAGGAAGCCGATAAGCGTATTGATTTTTTCACACAACAACTTGTTCATCTTAGTGCTGCAATTCAAGTATCTGTACAGTCAAATTCAGAATTGGCCAGAAAAAGAGAAGAAATTACAGTTTTCGATCAACTTCAAACTCGTGGTGAACACTATTCATCGCTCAAAAACAATATAGTTAAAGCTATCACAATACTGGAAGATTGTAATTCAAAGGAATCATCGGTAGATATCAAGACATCAAGAATATTTGATCAAATTCCATCAGGAAGCCCAAATCATTTTGAGGAGACTTTGCGACTCTCTTCGCTCGGATTTGAACTTACATTTTCTGTTAAGGAACGCCCGAAGTTCTGTTGGGCCGCATTTTGGGTGATGATGCTAGGAGTATTGGAGGCGGTCGCTGGAGCGGCGCTTTGTATTTTCTCCGTGGGTGCACTCACAACTGTTGGAATGGGTCTCATAATAGAGGGCGTGTCTGATATTATCGATGGAATCGAGGGAATGATTAAAGGAAAATTCAGTCTGAAAGATTGGGCCATTAAGAAGGCGATCAGCATTGCCATATCGATCGCCTGCGCGGGTATCAAAGTCGTTATGCGCGCTGGAATGCAACTTGTTCGAGGAGCGCGCGCTGCTGTGATGCAAGGATCAAGGGCCGCAGCGCAAGCGTCAAGTCAGGGAATACGAGCCGCAAAAAATGCTGGTGTCAAAGTGGCGACTGCAAAGATGAAAATGAGTATAGCTGTTGCAAAATCAGAGTTTAGTAATGAGTTAAATGCTGCAAAAAATGCGTTTAATGAATTGAAAGCGATTCGAAATGTTGCGAGTCAGGGCCTTACAGACGCAATGAAGAAGAATGCAATTAATGCTGGAAAGCTTATTGGAAAAGTAATGGTCAAGCAGGGAGTAATGAAAGTGGTAGATTTTGCTGAATCAAAAATACTGAAAACGCTAGTTAATAGGTTGAAAGAAAAAGTAAAGGAGGCATTTAAAGAAAAATGCAGAGATGAGTTTGGAAAAAAAAATTCACCGTTCAAAACACTATTTTTAAATATTTCTGAGAATACTTTTGAAAATATGGCCAAATGTGATAATGAAGTTATTAAAAGACAATTTCTACAAACAAAAGTTAAAGCACTTAAAGAGCTATATTCTGTGATTGCAGAAAACACAGTGGCAGAGTTGATTCAAAATAGCGCAAGAATTAAAGAGATTACCAATTATATATATAAGATTAAAGAGCATCTAGTGAAAAACAAATCAAAAGGATCTTTTGTAATTGAAGGAGTAATGAGTTCGACAATTGTGATAACAACGCTAAACAAATTAAATGAACTTAGCGAAAAGTTTTTTGATGAATTTTCTAATAATGGCAAATCATTTTGTAAAAGTAATGGCATTATACTGTTTGAGCACCCCGCACCAAATTGTCTGACACCAGAACAATTAGAATTTTTGAAATACGAGCTTGTTGATGTATTGGCAAATGTCTATAGTGCGTCATTCGAAACTTTATTTGAAGACGGCATCAACAGCCAAATATTGAGAGGATTTAGTAAATCGTTTAACTCGGCAATTACAAAGACAATTGCTGATAAGTTAAATACTGGGAAAACTATCGAATTACTTAATCATGGTGCAAAACAAAATGCTTTAGCATTTGGTCCATTAAATCAATCAGGAAAGGTTAAAACCAGCAAAATGAGAGGATCATATGCAGATAAACTAGTTGATGAAAATACTACAGGATCTCTGTGCGATCTCCGTATTCTTGCAGAGAGTGAGAAGAGAAAGGTTGATATTTATGAGAAAGATTCTTCTGGAAAATTGAAAATGCGAATTGGAGTTTATCCGACGCATTTTGACAAAAATGAACCGCCACTGAAA
>JAHFEE010000023.1 GCA_023248655.1 Myxococcales bacterium | reverse complement strand
TAAAGAATCTACAAAACCTAAATTTTTTAAACTAAAATACTTTTTAAAAATACCTAATTCTGTTTAACAAACAAAAAATATACCGTCGCTAGAATTTCGGATTGGGGGAGGGAGGAACATTTAGCAAAAAATTACTCAACAAATACTTTTGAAAATTTTTTGACAAATTTAAATAAAATTTGCACAATATTTAAAAAATTTCCGTTAAATTTTCAAAAGTTTTTAGTAAAATTTAAAAATTATTTAGAAAATCTTTTAAAAAATGTATAGAAAATTTATAAAAAATTTATAGAAAATTAAGAAAATTTTTAGAAAAATTTGAGAAATTTGATCGAAAATTTTGAAAGGAATTTTTAGAAAATTAAGAAATGTTTTAAAATATTTGAGAAAATTTTATTAATTTTAAATTTTTTTTTTGAGAAAATGTAACTTCGAGAATAAATTAAGTAATGTTACTGTGTTTTGAGAAAAATTTTGTAAATATTTGTAAAAATTTCAAAATTTTATTAAAAAATTTGAAAGTTTTTTTAAAAATTGAATTTTCTGTAGCTATCGAGGCTCACTGCTAGCTAGGGAGTGAGCTTTTTCTTATCCTTTGCAAATTTTTCTGTTTTGGGGGACGATCCCTTTGTTCCCTTTGCCAGCACACATTTTTAGTTTGTGCCCCCCCAGATTTTTATGTCACCTCCCGCCCATGCTTCAAAGTGTTCAAACATCACTTTATTCATTCAACCACTCCCCTTCCTCCAACTTCTAAGCGGATCAAACCGAACAAACTCGCTACTTACATTAATATTTCTTTTGCTAAACAAATAAATTTAGCTAAAACATAAGTAAAAATTAAAAGCTTTTAATTGACTGAGGGGGAATGCCTTAACTCTTTCACGCGCCGCCCTATTCTAGAATTTTAAAGACTTTATAGATTACTAAACATTTAACCGTATTAAAACGTAAACGATTCAGGCAGAAAGCGGACAAAACCTGAATTAATAATTTTAATTTTTGAATTTAGAATGACAAGCCAAGAAATTTGTTCCATTATAGATGCAAACGACTCTGCGTTTGACATTTTTGCGATTTTAGAGGAGTTAAAACAAATATCAAGTTTTCAAATTATATTACAAGATCTAAATGATCAAGGTAAAATGATATTGGAACTTTTATTTGAAAGACTCCCATTTCCATTAATATTTGCTAATCAAGTTCAGAAGGAATTTATTGATCAAATCAACATAAGTTGTGGAAATAATTCTACAGAATTTATTTGGAATCGATACCAAAGTAAATCATGCAATAATTATCACTCATTCTGGAAGGCTACTGAATGCATTCGAATTTACGGAGTCTTTAATAACCTGGAAAAATACTTAAGGAATCAAATGCTATTTTATTTGGATAATACTCGTATTGATTTTATATTAGATTTTTCAGTTACCTGCTATAATATCTTTAAAGCAAGAAATTTAAATCCTAACGGGTGTCATAGGCTCTTGTTAGGCTGCAAAGGTGTTGGGAAATCATCTTTGCTTGAAGCTTTAATTAAGTTTTTGCCAGATTTATTTAAAGAACAAGAATCACAGATGGTAGCAATTTTTCATGATTATCAACCAGTCAAAATGATGAAAAATGGTAATATTTCACCTCCTCCGTTGCCTTCTGATATAATTTTGGAGTATTTGGAAGAACATGGTAAGTTCACAAAAGATGAATTCAATATATATCAAAAGAAAATTCAGAAACATCCCTCTTATCTAGAAAAGCTTCTTGCTAACAAAAATCTCTTTGCTATTTGCGTTTTCGATGAAATGCAGAATGTGTATTTAAACAAGTATGGATCTCGTGTAATATCGGAATTGTTTGTGCTAGGAGGCCTGCTGAATGGAAGAGTTTATATAATTTTGACTGGCAACATGAAAGATCTGCGGGCTTTATGTTTTGATAATCTAGACGAAAGTGATAGAATCAAATTTCCCGGATATATTCCAGGGTCGAATCTTAATAGTACGAAATTTAAGCCGAAAACAATAAAACCGATGATGAATAAAGAAGACTTTGAAGGGTTATGCATGACTATTTCTTTGAGACCAACCGAAGAATTATATAATTGGACTGGAGGTGTTCCTGGCACCATGAGAGATTTTTTATCAACCCAAGAAAAATTTCCACTTTCTGCGAAAGATTATTTGATTGTGAACGGAATGCCCAAAGTGATTCTTCACGCTCTTGCAAGAGCAATTGATTATTCCTATTCAGATGGAGAATTTCCTTACGCTTTTACTAAAACAATTTTTTTCAATGATTTTATGAATGCTTTTAATGAAATTACTGAGATTACTTCAAGTAAATTGCCTGCTCCCTTACCAAAAGTTTTCTATGATTTAGCTGATGAAGGTATAATTCAGTATGACGGTAATTTAATTGGGTTTGGGTCATTGTATATTTCGACCCAATCTTTGTCAAGTTACTATAAAGTAATCGAACATGAAGCACAATCGTTAAGAAATCCATCAGGGGAAAATCAGGAGTTGGCAGAAAAAGTGATAATGAAATATGTAGCAAAAGCCGGAGCAGATCTCAACAACGATTTTGGAAAGAAAATATTTGGTTTTAACTTGAGTTCAATAAATGTAGAGGATCTCCTTTTGAATGAAATTGACTGGTCGGCCGTTAGAACTCCGAATTGCTTAGTGCTTTATAAAGAAAAGTCTGGTAAGACTGGAAAAGATATTTTGGGTGCAGACGGCGTTATTTTACAGCCAATCGACTCAAATCAATATTGCGCACATAGAATTCAAATTAAATTGGCGAGCAAACCAAACAGTTTTATCCTTAAAGGAAGTGAAGCAGATAAGAAGCAAACTTCTGCACTCAATATTTGTAAAAAATTTGAGGAAAACAAGCAAAATTGCATAGACGTCTATAATAAGTGTAAAATTAATCTCGCAGAACAAAAGTTTTACTTACTTACCAATTGTATAATTGATCAGAGTGCTGAAACTTGTCTTAAAGATCATGGAATATCAATAATTGATCGTTTTACTTTGGCAACATATGTATTTTTGCAAAAGTATATATCTAATACTAATAATGCAACACCTGGATTTTGGCCGAAATTAGGATTACTATTTTGTTTGCCGGAACAAAGGACAACATAATTTTATTTCTAAATTGAACTTTTCTTATTTGGAAGTAATTTTTACAACCAAACTTTTTTTATTTAGTAACAATAGTTTTGAATTGAATCGCAAATTTTTAAAAAATGTAATTGATCTCCAAAAACAATATTTGTTTCTATATAACATATGTATAATGATCAGAATAATTAATAGAGAATGCATTATAAATAGTGATCATGATCATTCAATTGAATGAAAATACTAAATTTGCAAGTAAGTTTAACGACTGTATTAATTCAAAAGTAATTTGGATTACATTTTTAAAAAGAAATATAGAATTTTATCATTCATCGGGAACATTTATTTAGAACAACAATTCTGCAACTATCATTAACAATTTGATTAAAAACTTATGAAGATCTCAACGGAACGCCACTGAATACAATCAATGTCAAATGTTTTTACGAGTATTTCAATATCATTTATGGGAAAATGAGATTTCACTGATTGGAATTTGTGAATTAATTTCTATTTTCTGTGATTTTTACAGGTGCAAGTTCAGATTTAATTTTTAAAGATGTTGACTATCTAATGTAAGCTTATAAAGCGTGTGATTCTGCAATTAATTCCATAATGATTACTTGTAAAGACTCTTAATAAATATTATTTGATACAATAAACAATAATTAATTAATTCTGAATATAGTGATATACTCGTATTTAATTTTATTTAATTTTAAAAGTACATGATGTCACTACAGTAGAATAACATGTAATGTCATGGTTCTGCTTTAGATACAAATTTAGCAAATGTTTTACGAGTATAAATATATCAGGATAGACTAAATAAAGTTCAATTTTAACAATATACAACTTATCTGTGTTAAAAACTCAAAACTTAAAATAACTGTGAAATTTCTCTTAATAGACAGAGTAACTTTACCATATCCAGACAGTACAAATACATTTTATGACTTTTCGAATTATGCTGTTGAATAATATTAGTAATGCCTTAAAATATAAGGCAGAAAATAT
>JAHFEE010000013.1 GCA_023248655.1 Myxococcales bacterium | reverse complement strand
GGCTGGCGAAACAGTACGTATTTTCATTGGAAACGGTGGTCCAAATTTAATATCATCTTTTCATGTAATCGGTGAAATTTTTGACCGCGTTTACACAGAAGGTGGCGAAGTATTTAATAAAAACGTTCAAACAACACTTATTCCATCAGGTGGATCTACTTATGTGGAATTTAAATTAGATGTTCCAGGAAGTTATGTACTAGTTGATCATTCTATATTCAGAGCATTCAATAAAGGTACCTTAGGCATATTGAAAGTAACTGGATCAGAAAATAAAGGAATATATTCAGGAAAAATTGCTGATGAAACTTACACTCCGGCCAGCAGTAACATGTTATCTGATAAAGTAAATATAAATAATGTATCAGTTAAGGCTAAGGGAAAAGTTGATCAAATTGAATCAGGTCGTCAAATTTATAAAAATACCTGCATGGCATGTCATCAAGCAAATGGAGAAGGGATTCCTTCTGCATTTCCACCGCTTGCTAAATCCGATTTTTTAAATGCAGATAAAAATAGAGCAATTAAAGCAATTGTTAACGGATTAAGTGGTAAGATAACTGTCAATGGAAAGGAATACGATAGCGCTATGCCTGCTTGGGAATTAAATGATAATGAAGTAGCAGACGTGTTAACATTTGTTTACTCATCGTGGGGAAATTCTGGAAAAGTCGTAACATCGGAAGATGTTAAATCTCTTCGAAAATAATATAAAGCATGAGATATTTCTGGATTATCTTCACAATGATTCTAGGAGGAGCTTGTGATTTTGATTGCAAGGCAGCCAATGATTTGATGATACAAATTCCGGATGGTTTTTATCGTCCGTTATTTCCAGAACGCGATCCAGATTTAAAAGAAGAAATTCCGGCACTTCCCGTGCCGGTTTCTTCTTTTTTATTAGACAAATTTCCAGTTACAGTTTCTGAATATATTGATTTTTTAAGTATTAATAAGAAATGGAGAAAATCAATTATTCCATCGATATATGCAGATTCTTTGTATTTAAATAACTGGGAATTTGATTTAGAGCCAGGAGATCTTGTTAATAAAAAATCTCCAGTAACTTATGTTTCATGGTTTAGTGCAAAAGCGTATTGTGCCTGGAAAGGCAAAAGGCTTCCGACTATTGCTGAATGGGAATATGCTGCATCGGAAACTCCAATAGAAAAAATCTTAAAATGGTACAGCAAGCCAGCATCGGAAATTCTTCCAGATGTAGGTTTGACTTTTAAAAACAAATTCGGAACTTTCGATTTGCATGGAATTATTTGGGAATGGGTGCTTGACTTTAATTCTGATTTAATTAACGAAGAAAGTCGTAACGGAACAGAGATTGAGCGAAGCATGTTCTGCGGGGGAAGTTCAGCAGGATCCTCTCGCCCAGAAGATTACGCTGCTTTTATGCGATTGGCATTTAGAAGCAGTTTGAATGCTAAATACACAGTCTCTAATCTTGGTTTTAGGTGTGCTAAATGAAATTAATCTATATTCTTCTCTTATTTTTATTCACTCCTGTTTTAAATGCTTTAGATTCTAATGATAAGAGTTCTAATCAATTCAAGGGACCCTCAGTTTACGAGCTCGATTCCACATGGATAAATCAAAATGGAGTAAATGTTAACTTAGAAGAACTTAAGGGTAAACCTTATATTGTAACTATGGCATTTACCGGTTGTCGTTATTCTTGCCCGCTAATTATTGAAGAGCTTAAAAGAATTGATCGTAAATTTACAGCAAAACAAAGAGCTCAATATGGAATCATATTTTTTTCAATAGATCCAACAAATGATACCCCGTCAGTTTTGAGAGCATATGCCAAGAAAAGTGGAATTGATTTAAATCGTTGGATATTCATGACATCGAACGATGAAACCGTCAGAGATCTTGCTGCTGCTGTTGGATTTAAATATAAGAAAGATGCAAAAATGGGTTTTTCTCACTCAAATTTAATTACAGTTTTGGACCGAAATGGTAGTATAAATTTCCAGCAAAAAGCAATTAATCAGAATAGAACTGATATAATTAATGCTCTCAAGAAACTATTGGCAAAAAAAAAGAATTAGGGAGAATTGATGTTATCTAAATCACAGGCAAAATTATTCTTTTTTCTTGGAACTATAATTTGCAGTTTGCTATTTGTTGGTTTGACAATTGATACTTTTAGAAAAATTCCAGGACTAACTCACGCTGAAAATCTGACTCCGTCAGTTGCTCGTGGTAAGGTGTTGTGGGAAAAAAATAATTGCATGGGATGTCATACTCTGATGGGCGAAGGTGGATATTATGCCCCTGAACTCACAAAGGTATATGAACGTCGCGGAGAAGGTTTCATAAAAGCTATGTTAACTGATCCGACTGCTATGTTTGCCGGTCAGCGTAAAATGGTAACCTATAAATTAACAGATCAAGAGAAAGATGATTTAGTTGCCTTCTTAAAATGGATCGGTGAAATGGATCTAAACGGGTTTCCTCCAAAACCAACCCTGAGTCAGGAGAACAAATGAAATTTGAATCACAACGTGTATCTTATTGGTTTTTTTCTGTGTGCATGCTTCTCTTTAGTTTGCAAATCGTCTACGGATTCATTATGGCTTTTGCTCACATTGGCTATGATAATCTTCATTCAATAATTCCATTCAATACAGCCAGAGCAACACATACTAATTTATTGATAATGTGGTTATTGTGCGGATTTATGGGCAGTGCATATTATATTATTCCGGACGAAGCTGACCGTGAACTCATATTTCCAAAACTCGCCTACGTTCAACTTATTGCATTTTTACTTGTTGGGGTAGCCGCAATTATTGGATTCCATCTTAATTGGTGGGAGGGAAGAAAGTTTCTTGAAATTCCAAGGCCATTGGATTATTTAGTAGTAGTTAATGTTTTGTTGTTTATCTTTCTTATAGGTGGAACTATCCTGAAGGGTAAGAGATTCACAACTACAAGTCTGGTACTGTTTTTTGGTTTATTAATGGCGGCACTTTTATATATTCCCGGATTAATTGATTCCGACAATCAAACCATAGATTCTTATTTACGTTGGTGGGTTGTGCATTTATGGGTAGAGGGAGTTTGGGAACTTATACTGGGTGCAATTTTGTGCTATTTGCTTATTAAGTTAACCGGTGTTGATAGAGAAGTTACCGAAAAATGGTTATATGTAATCTTAGGATTCACATTTCTTTCAGGAATACTTGGAACTGGTCATCATTTTTTTTGGATTGGCACGCCGAAATATTGGTTAATGCTTGGTGGAATTTTTTCTGCATTTGAACCTATTGCCTTTTTGGCAATGGCTTTTTTTGCGATAAATACAGCTCGTAAAGGCGGAAGAAATATTGATAATCGAATAGCGCTCTACTGGAGCGTTGGTTGCTCAATATTAAGTTTTGTTGGAGGAGGATTTCTAGGTTTTGCACACACTCTTCCTGCTGTTAACTATTACACGCATGGCACTCTTGTAACTGCTATGCATGGTCATCTTGCATTCTGGGGCGCATATGCAATGATAGTTCTTTCAGTTATAATGTATACAATGCCGCATCTTACAGGAAAAAAGATTCAAGATAACGCTATAAGTTATTTTGCATTTTGGACAAGCAATATTGGCATGATATCAATGACTTTGGCATTTGCTGTCGCGGGAATAGCTCAAGTTTATCTTGAGAAAAAAGTTGGATTAGAATTTCTTGTAGTTCAAAAAGAACTAGAAATTCATTTCGTAGGTCTTGTTTTAGCTGCATCATTATTTTCACTTGGAATTGGTGCTTTTGTTTATAATTTCATTTCATTTGGAAAACCGTGTGGCAATTTATTACCAAGAAATAGAAAATGAAATAGCACTTTTTCAAAGGTGCTACAATTTAAAATTACCATTACTTATTAAAGGTCCGACGGGTTGTGGAAAATCACAATTCGTCACCGCTATGGCAGAGCGTTTCAATCGGCAACTTGTTAAAGTTTCATGCAATGAAGATACCACTGCGAGTGATTTGATTGGAAGATTTTTGCTTAAAAACCAAGAGACCGTATGGCAAGATGGGCCTGTAACTAGAGCTATTAGAATTGGGGCTTTTTTGTATTTAGATGAAGTCGCCGAGGCACGCGAAGATGTTATAGTTGCATTGCACTCCATTACGGATCATAGGCGTGAATTGTATATTGATCGCACAAACGAAACATTAAAGGCGCCTTCTGATTTTTTTTGCATAGCAAGTTACAACCCAGGATATCAAAGAGGTCTTAAGGATTTAAAGCCATCAACACGACAGAGATTTGTTACCATTTCGTTTAATTATCCATCAGCAGATACTGAAAAGAAGATTCTCATTTCATTAACAGGGATAGAAATTAAACATGCTGACTCCTTGGTTAGAATGGCAAATGGAATACGAGCGCAGACTCACATGGGGCTAAGGGAGACTGTGTCAACACGATTGCTTGTTAATGCCTCATATTTAATTAATTCCGGAATGAATCCTCATGAAGCTTCTATGGTTGCAATTGCCGAAGTGTTGACTGATGACTTGAAAACATTAGATGCCTTGAGGCAATTAATCTCTTTTTCATTTTAAAATTATCTCATGGACATTTTTGAGAATTTTTTTAAATTTACAAGTAACTTTTTAACCAAAAAGGTTAGCGAGAAGAAGAGATCACGAGCTGCTTTCTTTGAAGAAGAGTTTCAAATTTTAACACTGCTTGCAACAGTCGCTTCTGGTGGTGAACCTTTAAAAATTAAACCCACTAACGCGGAAGCCTGTATTCAAGGTAATTTATTATGGATTCCGGATCAAATAAATTCATATGAAAATAAATTTATTAATCGTTTTGTGTTATTACATTTCGCGTTAACTGGCGGTGCTAATTATAATCAATCATTTACTGATAGAAACTCGTTAAGAAATTATTTGTCTAATATTTTTCCGGGATACAGACTATGGGAATCACAATTCAGCAATATTGATATACTTATAAATCTAAATAGAATTCAATCTAAAAATCAAATTTTAAGAGAATTTGACGCCGCTAGCTTGAACCGCTCAGCGTCGAAAAATGTAACCACAGAACAAAAACGCGGGCCAGTGGGACCTGTTGAATTTGTAGGATCCGATGATGATAAAAATAGATCACCACAAAATCCAACAATGCATTCATTTGAAAAACTTGAAACTGCAGATGAGTATCATGGTGAAAATCGATTCATGGATGGCGAAGATGATCTTAACAATCATTCAAATGCATTGTCTGAATTAAATCTTAACAAGGTTATCAGAACAAATAAATCCTCTGATTCCATCTACAAAAGTGACATAGCAGATATTTTTGAATCCCAGGAATCTGGGTTAACCTTGGAAAATGGATCCAATTTTTTATTCTATCCTGAATGGAATTATAAAAATTATCATTTACAGCCTAGACACTGCCGCCTATATCCGTCACAGGATGAAAATAAATATATTGATAATACAAACTACAAACAAGAGCTTGAGAACAGATATTTCTACCTTCTTAATTATTGGCAAAAATCTGTTTCTGAAATTTATAATGACAGAATTTGGGAAAATAAATGCTTAGAAGGAGAGGAATTGGATATCGATAGTTATATTACCTATGTGTCTGATATTAATTCATCGGGTTATGGTGATGCAAAAATTTTTAAAAAAAGAAAACATGGAAATAGAGATATATCTACGCTTATTTTGCTTGATCAAAGTTATTCGACGGATTCTTATGTATCGGGCTGTAGAATTTTAGACATAGAACTGGAAACCATTGGTCTTGCTGGATTATTATTAGAAAAGACCTGTGATCAAGTAGCGGTTGCTGGTACTTACAGCGAAACTAGAAGTCATTGTTATTTTAAAACTTATAAATCATTCAAGGATTCTTGGAACTCTTTTTACTCTTCAGTTCCACACATTCAACCAATTGGCTATACGCGTCTCGGTCCATCAATTAGACATGCTACCAAATTGCTTTGTGAAACTGGGTCTAAAATTAAACTACTTTTAATATTAACAGATGGGAAACCAACTGATTACGATCAATATGAAGGCAAATACGGAATTGAGGATATTTACCATGCCTTTCTGGAGGCAAATCAATCTGGAATTGAATTTAGAGCCATCGCTATCGACGAAGAAGCGAAGCATTATTTTCCGAAAATATTTGGAAAAAATAAATATCAAATTCTTTCAGATCCCAAAAAATTACCCGAGTATTTATTTAGAATATATCTGGAAATTGCGAAATAGTGGTGTATGTTAAATAATTATGATTAAACCAGAACAGACCGTTACCATTAAACCAGAACAGACTGTGGCGTCAGTTGTTCGTAAGAATTCTGAATGTGCAGAAATTTTTCAAAAATATCATATTGATTATTGCTGTAGAGGCAATATGAGTTTAGAAGAGGCTGCTGAAAAAAATAACGTTAATTTATCAATACTTATCCAGGAACTTGTTGAAGTTATTTTAAATAGAAACAGTTCGCCCGTCAATGATCCTGCCAATCTTTCAACTCCTGCTCTAATATCGCATATAATTCTAATTCATCATGAATTTTTACGAAAGGCGCTTCCGCTTGTTGTAAAATTATCGGCAAAAGTTTCAGGAAAACATGGTCAACGAGATTTAAATTTAGTTGAACTTGATAGAACAGTTCAAAATTTAGCAAATCATTTATTACCACATCTCGACAAGGAGGAAAAATCTTTATTTCCTGCCGTTTTATCTGGAAACATTGATAAAAAAATCATTGATAAATTATTTTTAGAAATGATTTTAGAACACGAAGAAGTAGCGGATATGTTATTTTCAATTAATAAATTAACTAATGATTTTGTCCCTCCGGATAATGCGTGCAATAGTTACAGGACTCTGTTTTCGGAATTAAAATATATCGAAAATGACACTTTTAGACATGTATATCTTGAAAACCACATATTAAAGCCACGTTGTTCTGAAATTTAGAGTTTCAGAGTAATGAATTTATTGTATTTTGTTTCAATTTTTTTGCACATCTTATCGGCAACGATATGGATCGGCGGAATTTTCTTTATAATGCTAGTTATTGGCCCGTTTATTAGAAAACAAAATCATGTTGACAGTTCAGATTTTTTAGAAAATTTAGGCAAAAACTTCCGAACAGTAAGTTGGATATGTTTGATAACTTTATGTATTACCGGAATGGTTAATTTGCATATTCGTGGGGTAATGATTTCTGATTTACGTAATTTGATTTGGATTAATACCGCCTGGGGCCATGTTGTAATACTTAAAATAATTATTTTTGTATTTATTTTGCTCAACAGTATTTGGCACGATTTTTTTATTGGTAAAAGAAGTATTTTAGAAACTAGGCGTGCAGCGAATATTGATTTGATTAAAAAATTAAAACTAAAAGCTACGCTAGCTGGACGAATAAATGCCCTGCTAGCGGTTGCAATATTGATTGTAGCAATTGTTTTAGTTAGAGATTTTCTTGTTCTATAACTTGTAAATTGGTAAACAATGGATTTATATACATTTATTTTTTATTTTTAATACTGAGTATAAAGTATACAATTGCCCAACGATCTTTTTCACTAAGATGTGCATAACCAGCCATTCCTGTGCCAGAAATTCCTTTTGTTATAGTTCTGAATATTTCCTCGGGTTTGGTTCCTTGTTTGAATGGATCTTTGACCAAATTGCGAGGAGATGGTTTCAGCACTTTCCCTAATGGGCCGTCTCCCAATCCTGTTGGACCATGACATGCTATACAATTTGATTTGTATACAATTTCACCTTTCTTAATGAGATCCGGAGAAGAAACTGGGGGCGCTGCGAATAGTGAAAATGACGAGATAAATAAAATTCCTGCTATAAATTTTTTCATTAGTATGCGTTCCTTGTTAATTTGACTTATTTTTTAAAATCTCAATATAATTATTAAGAGTAATTTTTACAATATATACAACAGCGTTAAATGTGAAACTATTTACTGAAAAAAAAATTTAAATTAAGTTAAAATAATTTATCCTATATATCATAAATATTTATTTTGTTTCCAATTTCTTTTTCTTTCATATTTGCAAGTTGACGCTCTTTTTTTAAAGCTTTGATTTCAAATTGCAGATCTTTAAATACATAATTTCTTTCACCAGTTATTTCATCAATGCTAAGTTCACCGCCAAGTTGAATTATTTCATGTAAAATGTATTTCATATTTGGTTTAGAATTCGATGATTTTTTCCATGCATCAATTAAGGATGATTCGCTAATATGGTCTTTTTTTAAATTTGTTAAAATTGTCCATATTACAGCATTTTTACTGTTTGCGTGTTTTATATTAATATTGTTCAACGGTCTAATGACAGCAAAGCGTACAATTGGGATACAAAACAAAAACAACGAAAAGATAAAAGGAATCCAACCGAGCAACAGAACAGGTTCATTGGAAATTAATATAGTATTTTTGATAGCTCCCGTAAAAATCAACCTTACATTGTCCAAGGTCCAATGATTTTCAATTGCAACAGTGCTCATAAATAGATTTAGGCTGTTAATTGCTATTATTGCGATATTGGAATCTATGCTGTTTCCGGTTAATGGTTTCATCTTTTTAGGCTCCATCCATCGCAAAATACTATTTTCGTTTAGGTTCAAATTTGTTTCAAGAGCCGTTTTGCGCAATTCTGGAAATAAGTAAATAATCACTCCGTTATTAGAAACTGTAATATCTCCATCATATTCGAGCAACAAGCTTGTAAGTGTTATATCGATTTCCTGCCGAGACATTCCAGTTATTCGCAATATATCCAAAGAACTGATTCTTCCATTTAAAAGTCGAATTTCTTTTAAGATTATTCTTTTGTTTTCCAGTGGATCCTTGACGGATTCATCAGGACCAAAGAAAAATTTATTAACTTTTTCATAAAAAGAAATTTTATTTACATTTTTTTTAAATTTTGTTTGCTTGTTTATGTTTATGTAGTCTTTTCTAAAAGGAGAAAATGGATGAAAATTCCAAAAAAGGGAATCGGTAACAATTTTTAATAAAAGGGTAATGATGCTAAATTCGTTAGACGAATTAGAAGAGTGTGTTCGGTGATTTTTATCAGATTTATGCATTATCGAAACACTGATAATGATAATCAGGAAAACAATTGCATAAGTTGTTATTGTTATCGTTATCCAGGTGCGGGCTAAAAATTTAACAATTCCAACGAAGGCATTTATAGTCTTGCTCCACAATAAAAACCCTAGCTTAACTGGTCTCCATGGTTTAATAAATCCATTCGGGAATCTAAAAAGCAAATTTCCTGTTTCGGTTGGAATTAATTCTCCTTGAAATTCTACAATTGCCGCCAATAATCCTATTTTGGCATCTTGAAAAGATAAGCCGCTTTGAATAGATGCATCAGCAATGCAAAATTCCATTTTAGGATTCTTTATTGTTTTTTGTAATATTTTAGAAGCTTTTTGAGCATCCATATTGCCAAATCCGTATATTTGTATCATGAAATTAAGGCAGTCCTGTAACTCAGTGGTAGAGTGCCACCCTTACAAGGTGGAAGTCGTTGGTTCGAGCCCAATCGGGACTACCAAGAGTCCTTGTTTCATTGATATATGTAATACAAATTTGCATATTCAATGAAACAAGGGGCTCTTGAAATTACAATTGATCTTTAAATGCCTTTGCAGGTTTAAAACCAACAGTTTTAGATGCTTTTATTTCTATGGTAGCACCAGTTCTTGGGTCACGGCCGGTTCTAGCCTTGCGAGATCTGAGTATAAATGTTCCAAATCCTGGATAGGCAAATTTCTTATCTTTTTTTATGCTCTTTTGCACAGCATAAAAAATAGTGTCAATCATTTCAGCGCATGCTTTTTTAGTAACGCCTTTTTGGTCTTTACATATAAAATCTATAAGTTCTGTTTTTGTCATAATTTTTCCTCGATATCTTATAAATCCAAAATGGATTCTTTGATTTACTATTTGTTGTCTGATAGATAGCAAAAGGTCAACAAAATTATTATGCTAGGCAAGGTTAAAACTAATTTTGGATTAGAAACATTGATCCAATTAACAAATAATGAATGTTTCAGAGTTAGGACTAAGAAAAAATTAGACCTAGCGGTCGGAGATCATCTTCAGGTTGCAACAAATAATCAAATTTCAAAACTTGCAAGAGTAAATGAATTAAAACGGAAGACGGCATCTCTCAGAATACAAATAATTGCTGTAAATTTAACACATGTTGGTATAGTTGTTTCGAAATTTCCCGTAACTCCTATTTGTTTTATCGACCAAGCAATTGTTGCTTGCAGGTATTACTCCCTTGAACCGATAATAATTGTTACAAAATTAGATTTATTAGATAATGAAATATTTTTAGATACAATTAAAGCAAAATATTTCAATACTGTGTCAATTTGCGCACCGTTTAATATAAATTTTCTTCCAAGTAAATTTCGAATAGCCCTAATTGGGGTTTCTGGATCCGGAAAAAGTACACTTGTTAATAAAATTATTCCTAATGTTTATCAAAAAACAGGAGAATTGAATCGTAAAATGTTCGGAAACCACACCACATCTGGTGCAATGTTATTTGATTTGCCAGGCGGAAATGAAATAATTGATACTCCAGGAATTCGAAATCTCATAACCGCAGGTATGTCTGCCGATCAAATTTTTGAATACTTTCCGGGATTTGAAAATTTGTATCCAATTAAATGTAGATATAAAAATTGTTCTCATCAGCTTGAACCAGAATGTTCAATAAAAGAAAATGTAACTAATGAAATTTATGCAAGATATCTACGCATGTGTGCGAGCTATAATTTATAAAATATTAAAATCATAAATTTTAATTTTGTTTTAAGTAAATCTTAAATTGAATCAAAAATACAACCCTACTTACGATTCCTTATTGTACGCCTTATATACCGATCTGGTTTTCCTTAAAAGCATTTCAAAGTGTTCTTTATGAACTATTACGTGGAGTAAAACACCAGCCATTAGGCCTTCAAATACGCCCATCATGTTTTCAGGCGCATAAGTAAGCCAGCTATTTCCAAATAAAAATCCGGCAGCGGTAATTATAGTCATGATTACAAGAACTGCAAAGGCAAATACTGAATTAAATTTAGTGTGAAATATTCTCCAAATACAGATGCCCTCGGGTAATCTATGCAATACCACTGCTGCTCCGAGATGAATATTTCCTGTTAATGCCATTCCATCCAGCAGCGTGTGCATAAAAACTCCAATTAAGGCTATCGTAATTAAAAAACGCTGCAATTGACAATTTCTAGAATTAGATATTTTTTGGTAGACAATAGGCCATAAGGCACCAAACACAATAGATATTATTGCAATTATACCAGCCTGCTCTATTGATTCGGGAATAACGTGAAATATTACTAAAAATGAAATGAAAAAAATAACTAATTTATCTATACAAGAGAGGATTTTATTTGTTGGATTAAACACCACCAACAACAGCGGGCCTCCCCAAAGAGCAATTAGGCTTAATAGAAATAAGGACATTTTTAACATCATTCAACAACACGCTTTTTTTTGCAACAGGAGTGTTTTGTTATTTGGGTATTTGTCAATTTGACAACATGGGAGCTTATAGCTTAGAAATAACATATGAAAATACTAACAGTTTTGTTGATAGTTTTTTTAGGATCTTGTTGGAAACATGAGCCTGATTCATCAAATTTATTAACAGGCAAAATACTGACCGGAACAGTTATTTCTGCAGATGGGGTTTTTGGTGGACTGGAGGGGTATCAATTTATTACAAAATTTAGCGCCACTGGTTTTGAAACACGGAATGCTTTTGGATTAACAGAAAGTCGGGGACAGTATGATTGCGAGCGAAATCTCATTGTATTAAAATCTTTTGACGGAATTCACCCAAGCGAAAACTTAGAAGTTAGTCTTAAATTTTTAGAAAAAAATAGCGGAATTTACGAAGCTCGTTATTTGTCTAACGCACCCGGAAAACAGAAAGGTATTTTTAATTTAAGGGAAGGAATTTGATTATTAATTTATGATTTATTAATTTAGGTAGGTAAAATTTATTTAATAAAGCAATTTACGCACTGCAAATGGTTCCAAATTCAAGCTCCCAGTTTATTCTTGCTCTGGATACTAATAATACAAATGAAATTTCATTTTGGAAGAATTTTAAGTGTTGATTTAGGTTTAAAGAAAACCGGGCTAGCGATAAGTGATGAACTGTGGATCACAATTAGGATACTTGAAAATTTAGTTCCTAAAAGCAGATCAAATGATATTGATTACTTGTTGCGGCTCTGTTTAAAATTAGAAGTAAAATTTATCTTAATAGGATATCCATTGTTACCAAAATCTTCTCATGAAGGTATGATGGCGAAAAGGGCGAGAGGATTTTATGAAACTCTTTGTTTATGTTTACCTGGTGGTTTATCTGCTTTTTTGATAGATGAAGCATATACAACATTTGAAGCAGGGGAACGTTTAAAATTGAGAAAATTGCATTTAGGCTTACTGGACGGGGAATCGGCTAAAATTTTGATAGAAACATTTATTTATGATCAAATTAATCAAATTTAGATCGGTTTTGATTAATTTTGCTCCGAGAGCATTGATTAGTTTTATAATTTTATCTTGTGCAACAAATTATTGGTTCGAGAAAATTAATTTATACAATAGAAATATTAAAATTTTTATTCAACCCGGATTAAGCAGTTATCAATTTAGAAAAATCTTAATAAAATCGTACATTGCTTCTGATTCATTTCTTTTTAATATTTATACAATTCATTTCATAAATTCATCTGAAAAATTAAAAAGTGGCTACTATTTTGTTCCCGGTCGAACAGTGTTGGGTAAAATTACTTATATGTTATTTTGCGGAGCTCAGAGAGAAATAAAATTCACAATTACAGAAGGATCGGATAAATATAATATAGTTAATACAATAAACAAGAACGGTTTAGGAAATAAAAATATCCTACAAGGTATCATATCAAGCTCATTATTATTGAAAGATTTAAAAATATCAAATTGTGCATCAGGAGGCATTGAAGGTTACTGATTCCCGGAAACTTATCTTTTTAAACCAGAAATTTTATCTATTGATATATTTAAAGGAATGCACAATGAGCTCCTGAAT
>JAHFEE010000002.1 GCA_023248655.1 Myxococcales bacterium | reverse complement strand
GATCGAAAAAACGAAACATTTTATAATTCATATTGATAACTCTAATGGATTCCGCTTAGTAATTATATCAAAAAATATACGTGTAATGAAAATAGCCGTAAAAATTGATAATACTGTTCCAATGATTAACATCATTGCGAAATTCTGAACAGGACCTGTTCCAAATTTCCATAAAATAATTCCAGCAATAAATGATGTAACGTGAGAGTCGAAAACTGCTGTAAATGCTGATTTGTATCCAGTAGAAATTGCAATTTTTGGTGTTCTGCCTTTTCTTAATTCTTCTCGAATGCGTTCGTTTATAATTATATTGGCATCAACAGCAATACCAAAAGTCAATAACAAACCAGCTATACCTGGTAATGTTATAGTTGCGCCAAGCCATGCAAGAAACGCCAACATAAGCAATAGATTAAGAAGTACAGCAACCACTGAAAAGAAACCAGATAGTCTGTAATAAAAAATCATTAAAAACATAACAAAAACACTTCCAATATAAAATGCCAATTTACCCTTTTTAATAGAATCGTAACCCAATGAAGGACCAATGCTTCGCTCTTCTTGAAAACTCACAGATGCCGGTAAGGCTCCGGATTTAAGAACAAAAGCTAACTGGTTGGCGGATTTTAAAATTTCACTATACGTTTGATTTCCGCCTAGCGTGATTGTCGCACGACCATCCGAGATTCGTGTTTGCAAAATTGGAGCACTGTTCACGTAATCTTCTAAAACTATAGCAATTCTATTTCCAGTGTTAAGTCTAGTTATTTCGTCAAAAATTTTTGCTCCAACAGAATTAAATGTGATCGAAACAACGGGATTGGAGTCATTCGAATTATAAACATAAGCGTCAATTAACTCATTTCCTGTTAAAAAAACCTTTTGATTAACCGTATAAGTTCTAATGTAACCTGAGTCAAGATTTCCATATTTTATTGCGGTATATTCTGGCACCTTGTTTGAAAGATATGTTTTTACTTCTTCTAATTTTTCATTTGGAAACTTAAGAAAAATATCTCTTCCAAATGTATCATTAGGGCGTTTGTATGTGTTATTAATTACATGAACATCTTTCGGAAAATCATTGAGATTTGTTAAAAATTCCGTTTTGTCATCACATACCTGAAATTCAAGTTGAGCAGTACGTCCAATTAGATTCTTGGCTTCCTCTGTATTATCAAAACCCGGCAATTGAATTTGAATTTTATCCAGCCCTCTTTTTGAGATATTGGGTTCGATTATGCCCATTTTATCAACACGAGCTTGAATAATGTTTGCAGTTTGATCAACAACGTCACGTTGTATATTTTGTTTTAAGTCTGGTTCCAGGTCTAACTGAAAAATGAGTCCATCAGTCGAAATGATTCGAATTTCATGAAAATTTTTATTTAGAAAATCAGAAAACTGCTGCATATCATCCATTTTCAAAAAAGAAACTCTAAAATCCGAGTCGATGTCTAAAAATTGAATTTTCTTTTCTCTTGCAGAATTTTTAATATAGTCAACAATGCGCGCTGTTTTATCATTTAGCGCCTTATCTGTATCAACACCAAGAACTATATGCACCCCTCCTTGCAAATCCAATCCAGGCACAATGTGGTTTTTAATAGTCCAAGAAGGCAGAATTCTATAAAAATTATCCTTACTATGTCTTACTTCTTTCAACTCAACATCATTCAATCTAAAATAAATAATAGTTGGAATAAGAATATAAATAGCAGAACACAACAAAAACAGAAGGCAAAAAACTCTAATTTTTAAGCTTGCAGTTATGTTGGCCATATGCATTATTTCCCATTTTTTGCATCAGAGACAAGCAGGGCTTGAACTGCGTATTTCACTACTTTTATTTTATTTTTATCCACCATCTCGATTATTAAATATTTATCTTCAATTGAAAATATTCGTCCAACGATTCCACTGGTTAATAAAACTTCGTAACCTTTTTTAAGAGAATTCACCAATTCCTGATGTTGTTTTTGTTGTTTTTGTTGTGGTCGGATTAAAACAAAGTACATAATTGCAAACATGCCACTAAATAATAGCAACATTGAAAATATATTACCAATTTCTCCGCTTTGTGTAAAAAATTCGAGCATATTAAAATTCTCCTTTATTGGGGTTGTGTGCTACAAATAAAAACCCTCCGTTTCCAGAGGGTTTTTATATACAACATAAATAACATAAAATCTGCTAATTTATCAAAATCCCATGCCGCCCATACCGCCCATGCCGCCCATGCCGCCCATGCCGCCCATGCCTGCCGCTGCAGCGCCTGAATGATTTTGTTCTTTTTTATTATCTTCGACCTTTTCGGCTATCATTGCTTCTGTTGTTAATAATAGCGATGAAACAGAAACGGCATTTTGAAGAGCTGTGCGGGTTACTTTTGTGGGATCCATTATTCCCCAAGCTATCATGTCTCCATATTCTTCAATTGCAGCATTGAAGCCAAAATTACCGGATCCTTCTTTGACTTTATTAACCACCACAGATCCCTCATGACCAGCATTTGCAGAGATCATACGTAATGGCTCTTCGCACGCGCGTTTTAGCAGTTCAACACCAAATTTTTCATTTGGAGTAACGTTTATATTAACTAAGGCTTTTAAGCAACGAAGTAATGCCACTCCGCCACCTGGAACAATGCCTTCTTCAACCGCTGCGCGTGTTGCATGCAATGCGTCCTCTACTCTGGCTTTCTTTTCTTTCATTTCAACTTCAGTCGCGGCACCAACTCGAATGACTGCAACGCCACCAGCAAGTTTTGCTAATCTTTCTTGCAATTTTTCACGATCGTAGTCAGACGTAGTTTGCTCTATTTGAGTTCGAATTTGTTTAACGCGAGCCTGAATTTGATCTGTCTTACCCATGCCATCAATTAAAATTGTATTATCTTTATCAATAGTAATTTTTTTAGCCTTACCCAAATCAGCCAAACCGGTACTCTCCAACTTTATTCCCATGTCTTCAGATACAAAACGAGCTCCTGTTAAACAGGCGATATCTTCAAGCATGGCTTTTCGTCGATCCCCAAAACCTGGGGCCTTTACGGCACAAACATTTAAAGTTCCACGAAGTTTGTTTACAACAAGAGTTGCGAGAGCTTCGCCTTCAACTTCTTCCGCTATAATTAATAACGGACGGCCACTTTTGGATACTTGTTCCAAAACAGGAACTATATCCTTGAGAACAGAAATTTTTTTCTCGTATACTAATATATACGGATCATCTAATTGAACTTCCATGCGTTCTGCGTTGGTAACGAAATACGGAGAAAGATAACCCCTATCGAATTGCATTCCTTCAACAATTTCTAAAGTTGTTTCAAGACTTTTGGCCTCTTCTACAGTTATAACGCCCTCTTTCCCAACCTTTTCCATGGCCTCCGCTATAATTTCACCAATGGTAGCATCGCCATTTGCAGATATGGTACCAACTTGGGCTATTTCTTTATGATCTTTAGTTGGCTTTGAAAGCTTTTTTAATTCTTCAACAATAATTTTCGTTGCCTTATCCAGTCCGCGCTTTATTTCCATAGGATTATGGCCAGCAGCTACATATTTAGATCCTTCTGCGAAAATTGCCTGAGCCAATACCGTAGCAGTTGTCGTACCGTCACCCGCATTATCAGATGTTCTAGAAGCCACTTCTTTTACCATTTGTGCTCCCATGTTTTCAAACTTATTAGAGAGTTCAACTTCCTTGGCAACCGTGACTCCATCTTTGCTTATCGTAGGAGATCCCCAACTTTTTTCAATCACTACATTTCGTCCTTTTGGACCTAGGGTCACCTTAACGGTATTCGCTAAAATATTCACACCACGCAATAATTTTTCTCGCGCATTCGCATCAAAAATAATTTCCTTTGCCGACATTTTTCATCCCTCTTTCTTAAATAGTTTTTTTTTTAAAGAATAACGCCCAACAAATCATCTTCTTTAAGTAATAACAATTTATCGTTTCCAATGTTAACTTCCGTTTCTGCGTATTTTGCGAATAAAACTCTGTCTCCTACCTTAACCGAAATTGGCCTAATTCTTCCGTCTTCTAAAACTTTCCCTGATCCAACCGCAACAATTTCACCTTCTAAGGGCTTTTCTTTTGCGCTGTCCGGAATATACAAGCCACCACTTGTTTTTTCTTCGCTTTCAATACGTTTTACTAATACACGATCATGTAAAGGTCTTATATGAGCCATGTTACAACTCCTTCTTGTTTAAAATTACTAACGGGCATCGTAAACACGAGGATAAGTAAGTCAAGAGGATTTTGTTTTGCTTAACAAATTTGCAAATATAAAATTCTGGTATTGTTTGCAAGGTTTAATAAATTATTATCACTTATGATATATGAAAGTAAGAAAAGCGATGTACGCTAAGATACGTTGTAAGACATAGTAGTATATGGTAGCATTTTTACATCAAAAATGGGTTGAACTAACTCAAACGGGACAGTGTTTATGTTATGTTTTGCAATAAGTGCCATACAAATCAAATATATGGCAATATTACAAATGTATCACATTGTTGTATGCTTATTTTAGCTTAGCGGAAAAATTTGATTCATAGACTAAACGATAAATTCAATAGATTAGATTAAATGAGAAAATAATCAAACTTATCATCAAGCGATTATTCATTAAAAAATTGTTCACAGCAACAATACAAGGAAGCATAATTATGGAAAACCAAAAAATATTAAATGGATCCTTATTGGCAAGAAAAATAATGAAAAATTTAGCCGTTAATATTGATTTTTATACTAGAAAAAATAAATTGCGCAAACCAGCATTGTGCACAATTTTGGTTGGCAACAATTCCGCCTCTGAAATTTATATTAATATTAAAAATAAACAAGCAACCAATATTGGAATAACAAATATCAATTTTAATTTCAATAAAGAAATATCAGAAAAAGAACTTATAAATTTGATTAGCAAAATCAACAGGGATCCGCAAATTGACGGAATACTTGTTCAGCTTCCACTTCCGAGACAAATCAAAACAGAAAAAATTTTTGAAACTATAATTCCGTCAAAAGATGTGGATGGATTTCATCCTAATAATGTAGGATTATTATCCATAGGAAAACCCATCTTTGTGCCATGCACACCAAAAGGCTGTATGGTATTATTGAAATCTATAAATGTAAATTTAATTGGAAAAAATGCCGTAATTGTTGGAAGAAGCAATATAGTGGGTAAGCCAATGGCTCAATTATTGATCAATTCAGGAGCAACCGTAACAATATGTAACAGTAAAACGAAAAATTTAAAGGATTTTACAAGAAATGCTGATATATTAATTACTGCGACCGGAATTCCTCATCTCATTCAAGCAGATTTTGTAAAACCCAACAGCGTCATTTTAGATGTTGGAATCTCACGTTTAGCGAATGGCGGAATTACGGGAGACGTTGATACATATGCAGTTTTGCCATTAATTAAAGCTATAACTCCGGTACCTGGTGGAATTGGGCCTATGACTTTGGCAATGTTGATGAAAAATACGTGGATAGCGTATAAAAAATATTATCTAAATTTATCATCTTGATGTTATAAAATACAAACTAAAACAATCATATTAATTTATAACACGAATTATAACACAAAATAAACATGCTCACATATGATTTTTTGCATATTAAATTATTTCAACAAGACTTATTTGATATTTATATTAAACGAATATCAATTTAAATTGTCACTTATCAATAATCCCTGTGTGAAATAATCTAAATCAAGCACCGTCCATCCTTCCTTTTTAAGATTTGATCTACATATTTCAAAAAAATCAGATGAAATAAAACAAAGCGAAATGTCGCCTCCACCAGCACCACTGGGCTTGGAAAACCCTCCATATTGACTCATTATTCTTTGCAGGCATTCATGTTGTTCATTGATAATATGTATTCCTGATTTCTTACCAAGCTCTCTTAAAATGTTATTGTTTTCATTGACCAATTTTCTTAAGGTCAAAATATCTAAACCTATCGTATAAAAATTTTTCCAAACATGAGTCAATTTGCCGAGATTTTCCAATAAATTGATATAATACCTAAAATTACTTAAACGAAATTTTAAAACTGAATCTAGGAAAAAACGAGTATCTTGAGAAATTCCCAGAAATACACAAAAAAATTTGATATTATTTAAAAATATATTAGTTATTATTTGAACTGGCTGATCTAATTGAAATTCGATCAAACCGCCGTAATATGAAGCAACAACATCGATTCCGGATCCTAAATTTAAAGAAAAATTCCTATGTCCGCTTAAAGCAATATTTAAAGCATTGTTCGAATTTAGATAAGCGGCCATGCATAATGCGCTTGCCGCGGATGATCCAATGCCTAATTTAAAATTATTTTCATAAAAATCATTTGAATTAATTGTAAAATAACCGATTTTATTTTTACCAACAAAACTCCAAAGATTAGAAAAATGTCTCCGGTTAGATGTTTTAAGAGTTACTCTTCTACTTACAGTGGTGACCAGGGCCGGAAAACCCTCTAAAACAGAATACTCACCCGCTAAAATCAATTTACCCGGAGCGCTAATTTCCATATTCACAATAAGCACCAGGGCCTAATTTTGAAACGGTGATTTGAATTATGTCTGGAATTTTCTCAAGTTCAACCTTCCAAATATTTGAATTTTTAGATTCACATATTACTTTAACATGGGGACCTGCATCCAACGTAAAATAACCTACCAGTCCTTCATTTCTAAGTTTACGCGCATGAGACATTATTTTCAAACTTAATGGTTTAAAATACCACAATCCAGGATCAGCCGCCATTAAATTTGCATGCATTCTAAGAGCAGAGCGCTCTGTTATCTTACCTAATTTGTCGAAATCATTTGTTACAATAGCTTGTTTCGCTGATTTCAAATCTATAAAATGGTTAGATATCCAAGCATTGTGATAAGGAGAGGTTAACGATGTAATACTCATCGCAGATCTTGAATTAATAACTTTTTTACCAATTCCACATTCAACAACAACTACACTCAAATCTAATGTATTAATTATTTTCCTTGAGTAGCCATCTGAATTCATCAAAACTAATCCTGGAAATATGCTCCGCGAAGCAGATCCGGATCCAAAACAAGCAAGTTTGCTTAAAGATTGTCTGGAAAGTTTTAACTTAAAAAATTTATCGACAGCGCACGCTAATGCAGCAAAACCAGAAGCAGAAGAAGCTAAACCGCTTTCCGTGGGAACAAAATTTTCCGAAACCACCTCACAGAATAAACCTTTCGGACGCACTAGTGATAAAAAAGAAATTACCTTATTTAATCTATCAGAATATTGTTCAATACCATTCAGCACAAATCTATCCTTTGACGATAAAGTTATGGTTGTTTTTGTATAAAAAGCATTTAGCGTTAATGATAAAGAGCCAGTTTGGGGTATGTTTTTATTTACACACGCCTTGCCCCAGTATTTCACCAACGCAATATTCGCATAAGCAATCGCGTTTACAGGTTTCATTAGCTATTAAGGTGCTGATTGGAATCGGACCAACGTAAACGGTTTTGCAGACCGCCCCCTAACCATTCGGGCACAGCACCATACACCTTTTGGCTAATTCTTGTCACATTGGCAACAATTGGTCAAGATTCATTTTAATATTGATATTTTACAAATCATTAAATAATGAAATCAAATATTACATTCTGCAATTTATATAACAATACATATATGTGGTGCATATATTATTATATTAGTAGACTAAATTTAGCCAACATATTATAATAAATTGTAATTCTCAATTCAAAACTTGCTTAAAATTATTGAATGATTATGTTGAAAATCCTAGAAACAACACAACAGTTCTATGAATTTAAATTAGAACATTTAAATCTTAAAACATGATCAACAATAACAAGTGCCGCCATTGCATCAACAATTGGAACCGCTCTGGGAAGCACACAGGGATCGTGTCTTCCTTTATATTCCTTGCGCAATGTTGAAACAGGCTTAAATGCAACTCGAAAATAAATATCCATTCCATTGGAGATTCCACCCTGAATACCTCCCGAATAATTTGTTAGTGTTTTTAGTTTGTTGGACTTTGTTACAAATTTATCATTGTGCTTTGATCCGGTCATTCCTACACCATCAAAACCAGAACCATAATCGAACCCCTTAACTGCGTTGATGCTCAACATGGCTTTCGCTAGGTCTGCATGTAGTTTATCAAAAACAGGTTCTCCTAACCCAGGCGGACAATTTTTAACAACACCTATTATAATACCGCCAATACTATCGCCGGCATTTTTAACTTCTTCAATTAAGCGAATCATTTTTTTAGCAGTTGCAACCTCAGGACATCTTACAAAATTAGATTCAATGAGTCTTGGGTTTAATTTATCAATTGATGAACGTATTTTAATTAACCCAACCTGAGATACGAAAGAAAAAATTTTAATTCCAAAATTCTCTAAAAATTTTTTAGCAATTGCTCCAGCCATAACCCGTGCAACGGTTTCACGAGCTGAAGAACGACCGCCTCCCCTTGGATCTCGAAAACCATATTTAATTTGATATGTATAATCAGCATGAGAAGGTCTAAAATGTGTTTCTATTTCATCGTAATCCTCAGAACGCTTGTCTAAATTTTTAACAATTAAGGCTATCGGAGAACCTGTGGTTTTTCCGTTATGTATTCCTGATATAATTTCAACAATATCATTCTCTTGTCTTTCTGATGTTATAACTGATTGACCGGGACGTCGGCGATCAACTTCTTTTTGAATATCATTTAAGTCTATCAGCAAACCAGCAGGACAACCATCTATTACTACTCCAACACCAGGACCATGCGATTCGCCAAACGTAACTATATGAAACAATTTACCAAAAGAACTTCCAGACATAATATTACCTCATCTTCCTTTTTTAATCATTTCAAATTAATGGTATAAATTCAAAATGACGTTTGTTTTATATTAAATGCTTTCAAATAATACGATTTACAATAATATGATAAACAATAAACGTATTGTTTAAATTTTAAATTTAAGTAAAGTACAATTTTGATTTCTTAAAACCAATTAAATCTTTTAAAAGAAAAATATTTGCGCTAATTATAAATCGTAGAGATACTTAATGCAGGCCTTTCTTAAAAAAATCAATTTTTCCCTAAGCTCTATATTTAAACATAACACAGTTCTTAATAAAGCCAGTTCCCATTTGTGTATTTCTGCAAACGCAAAAAGAGTAAGGCCTCTGTTAACTGCCTATTTTGCAAATGCTTTAAATATCCCAATTGAAAGCATTTTTCAATTAGCAATAACAAGCGAATTGATTCACTCAGCCAGTCTTTTACATGATGATGTTATTGATGAAGGTAAGATTAGACGTGGAATTCCAACCGTAAACTCACAATGGAGCAATTCCATTGCAATTTTATCAGGAAATTATTTGCTGGTAAAAGCATTTGAGCAATTAAAGCAATTTCCGCCCACTATAACTCAAGAAGCCATTTCCGTCATCAAGGACATGACAGAAGGGGCAATGCTTGAAATTTCGATGCGAAATTATTCAAATTGTAATTTGAACAATTGGAGATCTATGGTGATAGGAAAGACGGGTTCACTGTTTTCTTTTTGTGGAACATCTGTAGCTTTGTATTGTGGAAACTTGGAAGCAGTGATTAGTTTTAAAATAATCGGCCAACACATAGGGCAAATATTTCAATTAATTGATGAATTGCAGGATATTTTTGAAGATTCGGAAAATTCAGAATCAACATACATGAATCTTATGATAAGCACAGGACACAAAGATCCTGTGCTTTCGTGTAAAATGGAATTATTAAAACAAATTCAATCTGTAACAGAATTGATTGATCCATGGAAGTCAACGTTAGGTGGAAAGCAAATAATATTATGGCTTAAAAATATTTCAAATTTTAGCACATTATGAAATTTATATTACAAATTGTCTGCAATATAACCATACAGGTTATTGACGCAAGCAATGGAATACTGGATTAGATAATTTGTATGGATGAACATTGCAGTTCTTGGTATGATTTGTTGCCGATACAACTTAATTCTGCTGAGCAAAATTTTGTTTCTATATTATTGGTTTTATTGACATTGATTTCATTAGCCGCCTACAGTAGCTACAAGCTTCGTAATATTGAAACCTATATAATTCCATCATCCAATTTGTCGATAATAGTTTTTTTTGAAATAATTGTTGAATTATTTATAAATATGATGAAAAGTACCATCGGGCAGGATTACGAGGAGCACGTACCACTTATAGGTTCATTGGGGTTATTTATTCTCTTTTCAAATCTATTAGGATTATTTCCAGGATTTTCGCCGCCCACGGACAATATAGGTACAACTCTCACTTGCGGCTTTATTGTATTTTGCTATTTTAATTACAAGGGTTTTAAAAAAAACGGATTTAATCATATAATTCATATAGCGAATCCAATTGGTAAAAAATGGGGATGGTTTTTATCTCCATTGCTTTTTCCGATTGAATTTTCAAGCATAGCAGTGCGGCCGCTTTCTTTGGGAATTCGATTAGCGGGAAACATGTTAGGAGACCATAAAATTTTGTTTGCGTTTGCAGGAATTATGCCATTAATGTTACCGATACCGTTTTTAATTTTAGGTCTATTCGTTGCCATTATTCAAACGATTGTATTTTGTATGCTTAGCTGTGTTTACATATCGCTTCACGTCAAAAAAATAGGAAATCATTAAATTATGAAAATAAAAAATATATTATTTTTAACAACTACCTTCTTAATTAGCACTTCTGGCACCTTGATGGCATCTGTCAAAACTCAAGAAGTGATTTCTGCCCCGAACTACGTTTGGTATGCTGTTGCCGGAGGACTTACTATTGGATTGGCGACGCTTGGGGGCACTTTAGCACAGGGACGTGCTGCCGCTGCAGCCATGGAAGGCATTGCACGTAATCCAAATGCGTCAGAAAAAATCTTTGTTCCGTTGATCTTGGTTATGGCTCTAATAGAATCTATTGTGCTTTTTGGATTATTAATAGCATTTATGTTAGTTGAAAAAATTACATAAACCTGAGATAGTACGCGTTGCGTATACTGTAGGTTATCTGCGTTATGTGTGTCTGTGTATTTCGACACCGTGTGCCCAAGTTGTATAATGTTTTTTTGAAAAATAAATTTTTATAAATTGGCAATTAATCAAATATAAATAGAATCTAATATCTATAACAATGAAGGTTGATTCGTCTTTGAATAAAATTTTTCGACTGTTTTAATGTCATTTAAAATTTGAATTTTTAATTTATCCGCTGAGGCAAAAGTCATCTCTTTGCGCACAAATAAATCTAAAAAAATTTCAATTCTACTTTTATATAAATTTGTATTAAAATTTAAAAAATATATTTCAATACAAATATCATTATTAATTTCAAATGTTGGCCTTCTTCCAATATTTGCAATTCCAAATCTCATACAATTATCATGAATTGCATAAACTCCAAGTGGCGGTATGACTTCTTGTTCAATTTTCAAATTAGCAGTAGGGTAACCAAGAAGTCTTCCTCTTTTTCTTCCTTCGATAACATTGCCAGACAAGCTATAAGGTCTTCCAAGTAATTGCTTTACCAAATTAAGATTTCCAAATTCAACAGCGCAGCGAACAGCGCTTGAGGAACAAATACTACTACCTGCGAAAATTGGTTCCACGATAGTGGTTTTGATTTTTTTTTTATTAGCAAGAGTTCCAGCATTTCCAAAACCATTGGCTCCAAATTTAAAATTGGAGCCAACAATGATGTGCGTTGCACCCAATTGTTTCAATAAAACCAAATTGATAAATTCATCTGAATTTAAAGCCGCAAATTCCTTAGAAAAATCCTGTAATACAATTGACTTAACTCCAAGATTTTTGATAAATTTTACTTTTTGAATATCAGAAGTTAACCTTTTTTTTTCATGAGTATTTGGAACAAATGTATACGCGATTGGTTTTCTATTTTCCAATTCAGCAATTGCCTTCATCTTCATCAAGAGAAATTGATGACCTAAGTGTAATCCATCGAAATTCCCAATTGCTATAGTGCTCAAGATGCCCCTTTTGGAACAACTTTCTTTTCACGTTTACGTGCACGACTTTCCGCATTTCTGGCTTTTACCTTTTTTTTCATTGAAGGTTTAATGAAGTATTCACGCTTTCTGACTTCTTTTAGAACACCAGATTGCTCCACTTTGCGTTTAAATCGCTTTAAAGCGCGCTCAATAGATTCACCATCTCTTACTGCAACCCTTGTCATAGAATATTCACCCCCTTTATTTTGAAAATAACTTAGAACCTTATAGGTATCAAAAAAAAAAATTTTTCAATAGATTCAATATATGTTATCATTTTCATATAGATGATTTTAAAAAATCCATTTGGAACTGATGGAATCAGAGGCCAGGTTAACATTTATCCAATAACTGCGGAATTCATGCTTTCAATTGGCCGGGCGTTAAGTTTTTTTTTTAGCAGAAATCAAAATAGAAAAATTCTCGTTGGAAAAGATACAAGATTGTCGAACAATATGCTTGAACACGCATTATCGGCCGGAATTTGTTCCATGGGAACGAAAGTCTGCAATCTTGGCTTATTGCCCACTTCGGGAATTGCGTACCTTACGAGAAAAATGAATGCAGATGCCGGAATTATGATTTCAGCCAGTCACAACAAAGCCCATGACAATGGTATAAAAATATTTAATTCTTTTGGTTTTAAATTAAACAGAATTCAAGAATTGAAAATTTTAGATCTTGCACTGAAACCAATTTTTCAAAATCCTCTCCACTGTCAAATTGGAAAAACAACCTATATTGATCATGCTGAAAAAGAATACTTAACTCATATTAAAAATTCTCTACCTTTAAATTTCAATCTAAAAGGATTCAAGATAGTTTTAGACTGTTCTAATGGATCTGCGTATAAAATTGGTCCCAGATTACTTGAAGAATTAGGGGCTAGAATACTATTAATTGAAAATAAGCCAAATGGTTTAAATATAAATCACGATACCTATTTTCCGTATATTGACACAATTAGATCATTAATTAGAAAAGAAAGCGCAGACCTTGGAATAATATTAGATGGTGATGCTGATCGCCTAGTTGTAATTGATGAAATTGGAAATCTTGTATCTGGAGATGTTATTCTGGTGCTTTTTGCAAATTATTTAAAAAATCAAAAAATTTTGGAAAAAAATACATTAGTTTGCACTAAGATGAGCACATTGAGTATAGAACAATGTCTTAAACAAAATAAAATTAATACCATTAGAACTCAAATTGGTGATCGAAACGTTGTTGAAAAACTTCGTATCGGTGGGTACTCTTTTGGCGGAGAAGAGTCAGGACATTTTATTTTCATGAATCATAGCACAACTGGTGATGGTTTATTTAGCGCATTAATGCTGTTAAATATAATTAGGAATTCAAGAAATTCGTTATCGAATCTCAGGAAGATATTAAACCCAATTCCGAGAATTATTCAAAATCGATTTGTTAAACAACAAATACCATTTAAAAATTTAAGAAAAACAAGCAAACTGATAAGCGAAATTGAAAAAGAATTGGGCGCAACGGGGCGTATTTTTGTGCGTCACAGTGGCACGGAATCAAGCATTCGAATTCTCATAGAAGGTAATAATCAAATAAAAATAAATAAAATGGCGAATCAATTAGCAGATCAAATTGTTGAAGAATCAAATGTGCACAGCATTAATTAATGATACCTGCATTGCATTGTAAGGCATTGAATAATATGCAAAGAGCAATAGCGAATGTTATCGTGACTTACTGGTGCGTCATTTCCTTAAACTTTCGATAAGTTTGTTCTGCCATGTCTCTGCTGTTGAAACCACCTATTCCAAGAAAGCCTTTCGCGCATAAACGTGATAAGATAACTTTTCCAAAATAATACACATCGCATTGATTTGAGTATTTTTTAACTTGATCAACTTTCCAAAAACCCACCGTGTCAAGAACACAGTCGCTTTTTCGGCTGTGATCTATGTTCCAGGTCAAGTAACCCTCTCTGATTTTTGAAAGATCATGTTCTATGTAGTATTTTTTTCCTATTATCTGAGTTCTGAATTCTACGTATCTTTTGTGAGCAATAAAAGACTTATAATCATCAGCACCCCAAATTTTATACGCCCAATCAGGATATTTTGAAAAATCCAAAATTATACTCCAAATAATTTCAGGTTTCGCATTAATTCTAAATATAGCTATTCCTTCTCTTAGGTATCTTTTTCTTGAAAGATCCCGCGAACGTTCCCAAAATACCAAATCACCATTCTCCAATTTTAATTTTTGATCATCATTCAACGTAATAGTTGGAATTGATGTGAATGTTTCCAAAAATGGATGTTCTGAGAATAAATTAAAAGAAAATAAAAAAAAAATTAATCTAAAACTCATACTTATCTTTATTAATTATATGTAAAACTTTTTATATATAAAATATCAAACCAAACAACAGGAGGAGTTTATAATACTCTTACGCTTTATGTTTGTAAAGCATCCGCAATTTGAAATTTAAATTTATCACAGAAATGCAATTAATAATTAAAATATGTAATATATAATTAATATTGACACATGAAACTAGGGAAGTATTTCTTTATATTGAATATTCGATATGATAAAAACTCAGGATAAATGAATTCTTTGTACAATAGTAAAATTATAGAAGAAAAGTGGCAAAAAATTTTCGATCAAAATCTTTTCTTTTCACCTGATCAAACAAAAAATGATGCCTTTGTAATTATAATGCCTCCGCCGAATGTGACTGGTATACTTCATAATGGACATGCATTATTCTTAACCTTGCAGGACATATTGATAAGATTTAATAGACTTAAGGGTAAAACAGTAGTCTGGGTTCCCGGAACAGATCATGCAGGAATAGCCACTCAAATAGTTGTTGAACGTGAGCTTTTAAAAACTGAAGGAAAAACACGTCAAGAAATAGGTCGTGAAAAATTTTTAGAAAAAACCTGGAATTGGGTTGAAAAAAACGGACAAACAATTATCAAGCAAATGAAAAGATTGGGCGCATCCGCAGATTGGAGTCGACAGAAATTTACAATGGACCATAGCCATATAAGAGCAGTTAATACAGCGTTTGTTCAATTATGGAATGAAAATTTGATCTACAGAAGTGAGAGAATTGTCAATTGGGATTCTAAAACAAAAACCGTATTAAGTAACGAAGAAATTGAATATATAGAATCTCAAGGTGAACTTTTTAAATTTGCTTATAAAATTTTAGATCTTAATTCTATTAACCCTGAAAGCTCCAAGGAAGAAATAGTGGTTGCCACAACTCGACCCGAGACAATGCTCGGAGATACAGCAATTGCAGTTTCTCCAAATGACCCCAGGTATAAGCATTTAAATGGAAAAAAAGTTTGGCACCCTTTTTTGAATCGAATTATACCGATAGTATTCGACAGCGAAGTAGATCCAAATTTTGGAACTGGAGCAGTAAAAATAACACCAGCTCATGATCCAATTGATTTTTCAATAGGAGAACGTCATAACCTAGAGCGTATTTCAATTTTTACACCAGATTTGAAAATAAATTCAAATGGAGGAATTTATCGTGGGCTCACTAAACTTGAAGCGAGAGACAGGATAAAAAAAGAATTATTCAAAATAGGACTTGCACGCGGAAGTGAAAACATTTCTCATAATGTTGGTATTTCATCAAGATCCGGTGAGGTAATTGAGCCCATCCTGAGTAAGCAATATTTTGTAAAAATGAGCGAAATGGCGCATAGGGCATTCGAAGTTGTGAATTTGGGACAAACCAGGATTATACCTTCAAACTGGAAAAAAATTTATGATCACTTCATGTTAAATATTCAAGATTGGTGTATTTCAAGACAGTTATGGTGGGGGCACAGAATTCCAATCTTTTATGATTTAGAAAAATTAAATGGAAGGTCAATACAAAATATTTCAGATGGTGAAATAAAACATATATCTGTTGCTGCTGTTGAAAATTTGACATCTAAATACGGATCAGAAAAATATCAACAAGAAGAAGATGTATTGGATACATGGTTTTCATCTGCAATATGGCCGCTGTCGGTAATGGGATGGCCCGATAAAACAAAAGATTTAGAATTTTTCTATCCATCATCCGTACTGGAAACTGGGTCTGATATTTTATTTTTCTGGGTAGCCAGAATGATGATGTTTGGCATTCATTTTACAAAACAACCACCATTTAAAGATATATATCTACATGGAATGGTTAGAGATTCCCAGGGAAGAAAAATGTCTAAATCTCTTGGAAATTCAATTGATCCCTTAGATGTAATTGATGGAATTTCTTTAAATGATTTAATTACAAAAACTAAAAAACATCCCGTTCCTCGAAAATTATTACCAAAAGTAATTAAAGAACTTGAAACAAGCTACCCTGATGGTATTCCTGCATTGGGATCAGACGGCTTACGTTTAAGTCTTGCTATGCTGTCTGGAAGTGGTGGTAACCATAACATAAAACTATCTATTCCGCGCATGTTTGGATATCGAGCTTTTCTGAATAAAATATGGAATGCGTCTCTCTTTGTTTTAAGACATGTTGAAAATAAGCAAATTGAAGATGTGTGCAAAATCTTTTCAAAACTTGAAATAGAAGACAAATACATATTATCTCAAGCACAGCATCTTATTAAAAATGTCAATATTTCTTTAAGTGAATATAATTTCTCAAGGGCGGCTGAACAGATTTACCATTTTGTTTGGGTCGAAATGTGTGATTGGTATATTGAACTTGCTAAATTAAGAATTCAAAAACAGGAAGTTTTAGCTACATTGTCTGAATTAATTTCAATAACAATTCGTCTACTGCACCCATTTTGCCCATTTATAACCGAGGAAATATGGGAAAATTTACCAAAATGTGTTGGATACTGTTCTTTTTCGGAATTTCCAAAATCAAATTCTAATCTTATAGATTCAAATGCTGAAAATGAATTTAAAAAATTTCAAGACATTGTAATTATGTTCAGAAATGCAAGACAGGAATCAAAATTGCCGGTTAATAAAAAAATGTCCGCAGTGTTACTATCTGAATCTGTGGAAAATATGAAATTTGTAAAACAATGGGAAAACGCGATAATTAAATTCGCAGCACTGAATTCTCTGTGTTTTGCTTTAAGAAAAAATTATATTATTGAAAAGCTTTCTATAATTAATTCTAATACAAATTATGACGTTATTTTACTTCCAGATGAATATTTAGATCTCAGCAGCGAGCAGGAAAGACTCAACAGAGAATTGAATAAAATTATAAAAAATTACACTGTAATCGCGGCAAGATTAAATAATCCTAAATTTGTAGAATGCGCTCCGGAAAATATAGTAGAACAACACAAGGAAATGTTGATAGATCTTAAAAAACAAAAAGAAAGAATAGGGGATAGTATTATAAGATTAAGGCAAAAAAAGAATAGAATTACTTATGATGATAACATGGCTTAATGATAACATGGCTCCGCGAGACGGATTCGAACCGCCGACCCGGTGATTAACAGTCACCTGCTCTACCTGCTGAGCTATCGCGGAATACGGAGCATGATAAATACCTTAACTTTGAAATTAAAATATCATCTATTTTCAATCAGAGCTTGAACATTAAGTCAAGTACCATTCTGATAAATGTACTTAAAATTCAAATTATATTTAATACCTATTTAACACTTATTATAATACTTTACATTACCGTTATCGTAGACAATTTTAATGCAAAAAAATATTTTTTCAATCTTTTATATTAAAATTTTAATGCTTACAAATTTTTAAGTTTATACAGTGAAATCAATGTGCTAATATTAACAACTATGATTGATTGGAAAAAAATGATTGAACTTGAAAAAGAAATAAAAGAGAGAATACCCAACAGGATATTACAATTAGATTGGCGTAAAGAAATTGCATACAGTCTATGTGAATTGTATTACACTCAATTCAAAACCCCTCAAAGATACAGTGCGAATCAAAGAATTGATTTAAGGCCAGGATCTGATTTCAACATATTCATGGAGTCGCACATGAAACCATTGGACAATTATCACATCTGGGATGCGTTGTTTCCAAATGAAGAATCTGCATCTTCTGCTGGAGCGCTTGATGAAGCATTGCGTTTATTAGCTGAATCAAAAATTGTAGATCGAATCTATTCTGGAGATATAATTACTGTACAGAAATTAATTGCTACAATAAGGAAAAAACGTGCCAAATACTTAGATAATTTATAAATTCTAGTTTTAATTATCATGTTATTTAAATACATAAAATTTAACCGCACGCCGTATTTTATCAATATTACTTACATGCCAAGGTATGATAGATATGTTAATAAAAAATAAAATACCAATCACCTGTCTAGGCGCGAGAATTGGGATTTTAAGTGGCAGTTTTGATCCTCCACATCTTGGCCATAAATTATTAGCAATTGTAGCAATGAAAACTAAGAAACTTGATCAAGTACTAATAATACCGTGTGCAGCTCATCCAAATGGAAAACAGTTAAGTAAATTTGAAGATAGAATTACTATGTGTGAATTAACATTCCTAGAATTTAAAAATATATCAATTTCTAGAATTGAGGAAAAATTACCTTTTCCAAACTATACTTTTCAAACGCTTGAATTAATTTATAAATCTTATCCTCAAAAAAAAATATTCTTCATTGCAGGAAGCGATCTGTTTGATGATATAAACAAATGGAAAAATATAGATAAAATTAAACAACTTGCAACACTGGTATTTTTTAATAGAGAAAACGTATACCAGCAGGCAAAGAGTAGACTAATCAGAGAAAAAATTTACTCTCGAAATTTGCAGCACCTAGACCCCAAGGTAGCCAACTATATAACTAAAAACAATATATATTCTTAGTTTTTTTGAAATTAAAGATTGATACGTTTTCAATTAAGACATAATTCTAATTATAAAACATAATTTATAGCAAGTCTTTATTGACCATACGCGTTAGATTCTATACCAAATAATTTCTATGTTAAAACACATATTCAGCAAAATTTTCGGAACAAGAAATGAGCAAATATTAAGTGCGCTACAGCCAAGAATTGTGGCCATTAACGCACTAGAACCAACAATAGCCAACATGGATAATAATCAACTTGTAACCAGAATTCAACAATTAAAACAAAACTTAACAACAGACTGCATGAATAAGGATAAAAATGAAATCGATAATATGCTTAACATGTTTCTCAATGAAGTTTTTGCAATAGTGCGCGAATCAAGTAAACGTGTTTTGAACATGCGTCACTTTGACGTTCAGCTACTTGGAGGAATTGCTCTTCATATGGGTTATATTTCTGAAATGCGCACCGGAGAAGGAAAAACATTAACAGCCACACTGCCGGCAGTTTTAAATTCTTTGTCAGGAAAGAGCGTGCACATAGTTACAGTAAATGATTATTTAGCATCACGAGACGCCGATTGGATGGGTCGTATTTATCGTTTCTTAGGACTAGAGGTAGGAACAATTATACCTCAAATGAAGGACGATCAGAAAAAAAAAGCTTATCATGCAGATATAACTTATGGACAAAATAATGAATTTGGATTTGACTATTTGCGAGACAATATGAAGTTTGATCTAAATGATTACGTTCAACGTGATCATCATTTTGCCATTATAGATGAAGTGGATTCCATATTAATAGATGAAGCCAGAACACCGTTAATTATTTCAGGACCAACAGAAGATAGTAGCGATAAGTATAAATCAATGAATTCAATAGTACCAAAATTAAGAAAAGGTATTGATTTTATAGTAGAAGAAAAAAATCGTTCAACGATTTTAACAGAATTCGGAATAGGAAAATTAGAAAAATTGCTCGAAATTAATAATCTTTATGAACCAAGCCGCATAGAGATATTGCATCACTTAAATCAAGCATTGAGAGCACATGCCCTTTTTAAAAAAGATGATGATTACATAATAGAATCAGGAGAAGTTGTTATAGTAGATGAACATACGGGACGTTTAATGCATGGACGCAGATGGTCAGATGGATTGCATCAGGCTATTGAAGCTAAGGAAAATGTTCAAATCAAAGCCGAAAATCAAACATTAGCCACAATTACATTTCAAAATTATTTTAGAATGTATAACAAATTATCCGGTATGACTGGAACTGCGGAGACTGAGGCCGAGGAGTTTTTTAAAATATACAATTTGGATGTATTAGTAATTCCAACGAATAAAAAAATGATACGAATAGATGAGCAGGATCAAATTTATAAAACAGAACATGAAAAATTTCAAGCAATTGCTAAGGATATCATTGATTCATATAGAAAAAAACAACCCGTTTTAGTTGGAACTGTTTCAGTTGAAAAATCTGAAATTTTATCAAGAATTTTAAATAAGTTAAATGTACCGCACAATGTATTAAACGCAAAGAAACATCGAGATGAAGCAAGTATCATTGCTCAAGCAGGAAGGTTTCAAAATGTAACCATAGCTACAAATATGGCAGGTCGAGGAACCGATATAGTTTTAGGCGGAGATCCTGAATTTATGGCAAGGACAGAAGTGATGAAATTGCTATCTAATTCAGAAGAACAGATAGCAGAATTCGCCTTCCTTGCTGGGGACCCAAGATCAATTATTCCTGATACGTCAAAAAAAGAATTTCAAGAAAAGGCAATTACTTTATATGGAAATGAATTACAAAAAGCACTCATGATTTGTAAAAAAGAAAAAGAGATAGTTGTTAACGCAGGTGGATTAAGGATAATTGGGACAGAACGACACGAGTCTCGCAGAATAGATAATCAATTACGCGGACGAGCGGGAAGACAGGGCGACCCGGGAAGCAGTAGATTTTACCTTTCTCTTCAAGATAATCTTATGCGAATTTTTGGCTCAGATCGAATAGTTGGAATAATGGAAAAATTTGGCATGAAAGAAAATGAACCAATCACTCATCCTTGGATTTCAAGATCAATCGAAAACGCACAAAAACGCGTAGAGGGTTTTCATTTTGATAGTCGAAAACAGTTAATCGAATACGACGATGTAATGAATCAACAGCGAAATATTATTTATTCGCTTAGGAGAAAAATATTAGGTGAAGAAAATATTAAAAAGCTTATCTTTGATATAATTGAAATAGTAATAGTAAATCTAATGCCAAATACTCGCACAGATATTATTTCCGATTTTAAAGTAAAAGAAATATGCGAAAAAATAGGAGAGCTTACCGGGGTATTTCTACAACATGATCAAACGGAAATGTCAAAAGATAACCTTATGGATCTTTTGTATAAAATGTTAAAATCTACATATGATGAAAGAGAAAAATTTGTTGGACGAGAGGTTATTGGAAAAATAGAAAAACTGATATATCTTCAATTAATAGACCAATTTTGGAAGAATCATCTCCAATCAATGGATCATTTAAGAGAAGGGGTTTATTTTAGAAGTTATGCTCAAAAAGATCCAAAACAAGAATATAAAAAAGAAGGTTTCTTGTTGTTTGGCAATATGATATCTAATCTTAGATTGGCTGTTTTAGAACAAATTTTTAAGGTAGAATTTAAACTAAATTCAAAGCAAGATTTTTTTACTAATCTAGTAAAATTAGAAATCGTTCAACAAAAAATATCCAAGCAAAGAAAAGATACAATAAAATTAAATCATTAAGCAATTGATTGTTGAGTAATAATGAATGCAATTAAAATTATTTCCCTCAAAGAAGAAAACAAATTTCCAACAATGGATCCTAGGTTAATTCTACATAAAAATAACTTAATTCCAAAAAAATCTTTTGGTCAAAATTTTCTAATCGATTCCCTGCTCCTTGATAGAATATCTGAGCATATTTATTCCTTAAGTAAAAAATCACATTCCGCCTCGGTATTTGAGCTTGGATCAGGTACTGGCGCCTTAACTGAATGCTTATTGAAAAAAAAACTAACCCTACAAACAATTGAGCGAGATAGAGATATGGTCCCAATTTTAAATGAGGCCTTCCATTCGTCAATAAAATCTGGACAATTAAAATTACATGAAGATGATATTGTTAAATTTTTAAAAAAACTTCATCACTTTAAAAAAAAAGTCATACTGTGCGGTAATTTACCATTTAATTTAAGCAGTGCTATTTTATTTCAAACCACTGATCTGTATAAAAATTTATCAGGAGCCATATATCTTTTACAAAAGGAATTCGTTGAACGCATTAATTCAACACCATGTTCTAAGTCATATGGTGTTTTGTCTGTGCTTGTACAATCTAGATATAAAATATCAATACTGGAAAATGTTGACAGAACTTGTTTTTGGCCATCACCAATTGTAGAATCAAATTTAATTTGTTTAAATGAAAAAGAAAATGAGCAAATTGACTGGAACCTGTTTGTAAACTTAGTCAAAACAGCATTTTCCAAAAGAAGAAAAACATTATTAAATAATTTAAAAAATTATCCCGATATCGATATTATTTTTGAAGTTTTGAAAATAAAATCGAACTCAAGAGCAGAGGAGATATCTGTTGAAACTTATCATTCCATTTGCAATAAATTAAAACGCTAGCTTAAATTTGATATTTTAACAAAATTATACTCAAAACTGTGTATGTATTTATTGCTTTGCGAAACTGCATAATTTTGCAAAGCAATAAATTTTATATTTTAAGTTTTTTCAAAAGCAATTCTAATGCGTTTCTGTCATTGTCTGTATATTCTCTCATTTCTGGTAAAATTGCATCCATGGTGTCATAGATTTCAACTTCTACAGGCTCCGAATTTTCAAAAAATTTATTCTTAAAATCCGTAAACAGAAAATAGGGCTCAACCGTACTACTGTAAACAACAAACAACGCAATCGTTAGTATAAAAAGCCATTTTAGAATTTTAAAGCAGATTATTTTCACTTTTATACCCTAACTGGCATTAACACGCATAAATGATAACTTTCTTGTACACCAGTAACAATCGCAGGAGACTGAGAATCTGTTAAACGTATAATTATATTATGATCAGATAATGAATTAATCGCTTCCATTAAGTAGTTTATATTAAAAGAAATTTCCATATCTATTCCGCTGTATTCAATTGGGACATAATCTCGAATTTCTCCAGTGTCTGAGCTAACACAGAGAACAATCAATTCTCCTTTTTTTATTAACAATTTAACACTTCGATCTTTGTCATTCGCTAATACTAAAACACGTTTTAAGCTTAACATTAAATCTGTTTTAATTGCACGAACAATTTTATTGGTTGTTTTTGGAATTACTTTATGATAATCGGGAAATTTGCCGTCAATTAAGCGCATTGTTAATATTGATTCACCTATTTTGAATACTGCCTGATTATTAAAAAATCCTAATTCCAACAATTTCTCATTAGAAGAAAGATCTGATTCTAAAATTTTACTCAATTCCATCAATCCCTTTTTTGGAAAAACAATAGAATGAGTAAAAATGTTTTTATCAAATGATATTTGCAACTTGCTCAGTCTGTGGCCGTCTGTCGCGACGAAGACAACATCATTATTTGCATTTTTTTTGTCAATGTCAATGTGTATCCCAGTTAAACCGTATCGATCTTCGTCAATGCTTGTTGCATAAATTATCTTTTGTATTATATCTACGAAAACAGTATTGAGTATCGAGCCAAACTTAATATTGGTAATATCTGGAAATTTTGGAAAATCTCCTACAGGCAGAGTCGGTAAACGAGCCTCTGTTTTGATGCTTTTTATAAACAAATTCTTACCGTCAAGTTGACTAGAAATTGTTGCATGCAGTCCTGGGAGAGACCTTGAAACATTTAATAACGATTTAGCTGACACAGTCACAGAACCGGCATTCACGATTTCGCAATCCAATTTAATACGTATGCTAATTTCTAAATCAGTTGCGCGTAAACATAACCCATTATCACAAGTTTCAAGAAGAACATTTGTTAAGATTGGCATCATGTGTTTCTTCTGGACGACTCCATGAAGAAGTTGCAGGGCCCTGGTGAATTCTTTAACTGCAATTTTTATTTCCATATTTACCTCACTAGTAGTTTATTTGCTTTAATGCAATATCTTTATTTTAAATTAATTCATAAATTAATAGCTTTTAATTATTTTGTAATTTAATTGAATTAATAATGCTATATAATATTATTATATATAATGCTATATAATAATATTATATATAATAATGCTATATATAATAATACTATATATAATGCTGCATATAATGCTATATAATAATACTATATAATAATACTACATAATAATAGTAATGATGTTTTTGTTCAAAACATATTCTATATCAACAATTAGCTCATAGAAATTATTTTATCATTTGTTCAAAATCTGTTGGAATCTGTTTAACGAAATTATTTAAATTCAACTTTTTTAATTCAACTCTACTTAAATTTTGTTATCTTATTGATTATTTTATTAAATATTTTTCACTAAAACGATATAGAGTTATACGATATAGCGTTGTACGATAAAAAAAATTCGTGTTACCATGGAAACAAGACCATGATGCAAAAAATGGACAATAATTCCAATGGATAATAATTCAATCTCATTTAATGAGATATTACTCAATAGTGTACAAATAAACGCCATCAAGACTCATTGTAAATTGTTCTTACAATGGAAACAAGTGCACAATTTAAGCTCGATACATAAAATGGAGGATATTGTTACAAATCATTATACGGATTGTTTAATTGGCTTAAAATTAATAAACGAATATTGCAGCATTCCTGAAATTGTGCATGATCTTGGAAGCGGTGCCGGTTTTCCTGGTATAATTGCGGCAATTTTATGGCCGAATAAATATGTAAATTTAATAGAATCTTCATCTAAAAAAAGTTCTTTTCTAAAAATCGTATCCTTAAAAACCAGTCTAAATATGGTAAAAATCATCAATGAAAGAGTTCATAAAATTCAAAATATAAAATTTGCCATTACAAGGGCTGCCTTTGCTCCTTGTTTATGGAATACTTTAAAATCAACAATGTCAACAAATGGAAGAATCGCTTTTTGGATTTCTGAAAATACGATACCTCAAAAATTGAATGGATGGATTTTGGAAAAAGAATTTTCGTATTGCATATCAAAACACATTAAGCGTAAAATAATAATACTTAGAAATTCAATTTGCTAAAATAAGAATAAGATTAACATAAAACATTATTTCATATACTATTGCTTTGTGTAACCTTGTGTGCTGTTGTTTGGATAAAATTAGAATACAAATTACAAAGTATGCGAAACCGCATTGACATTGAAAGGTTTTTTGATTTAAATATGTCTAATGTGGGTCGTTAGCTCAGCCCGGTAGAGCATCGGACTTTTAATCCGTTGGTCCACGGTTCGAATCCGTGACGACCCAGTTATTTATAAATATTAATAATACAGGATGATCAGTACTGTTAACTAAGCGAAGATTAAATTATTTTAGAAATTAAATTTAAGCAGCGATGACATTGAGGAGCAAAATTCTTTTAAGCGAGATATTGTTCAATGTTAGAATAATTCTATGAAACTTTTTTTTTACAATACTTTAACGAGAAAGATTGAAGAATTTCGCGTTAAAACATCGAAAATTGCAAAACTTTATACATGTGGTCCAACTGTATATCATTACGCTCATATTGGAAATTTAAGGACCTATATTTTTGAAGATTTATTGCGTAGAACTTTGCAGGTATTTGGATATAAAGTTATACACGTAATGAATATTACCGATGTTGGACATCTTGAATCAGATGAGGATTCCGGTGACGACAAAATAATTCTTTCTGCTTTAAGAGAGAAAAAAACACCATTGGATATTGCGAGATATTATGAAAACTTTTTTTTAAAAGACTGCAATTCTCTCAATTTGCTTAAACCAACAATTATATGCAGGGCCAGCGAGCATATTGAAGAAATTCAATACATGATACATCAATTAATTGATAAGAATTATGCATATATAATAGATGGCAATGTTTATTTCGATGTAGCTCGATTTAATAATTATTCACAATTATCCCGTGCTAAACTGCATGATTTATCAAGCAATAGTAGAGTTGATTTTGATCACAGGAAAAAAAATCAAAAAGATTTTGTTCTTTGGTTTTCTAATAGCAAATTTCAGAATCAAATAATGCGCTGGGACTCGCCGTGGGGAAGGGGTTTTCCTGGTTGGCATATCGAGTGCTCGGCAATGGCAACAAAATATTTGGGTGAATATATTGATATACACTGCGGAGGCGTGGATCATATTCCGGTCCATCACACAAATGAAATTGCCCAGTCGGATGCTTGTTTTAATCATCAATGTGTTAATTTTTGGATGCATGGGGAATTTCTGATTTTAGATAAAAATAAAATGTCAAAATCAAAAAACAATTTTTTAACTTTAACAAATCTTAAAGAATATGGGTTTGATCCTGCTCATTATCGATATCTATGTCTAGGAACACATTATCGGTCTCAAATGTTATTCAACTTCGAATCACTCAAGATGGCTAAAAGTACATTAGAATCTCTTAAGAATCGCATTATAGATTGGAAGTCTGAATTAAAAAATAAAAATGCAGATAAGTCGATTGCTGGCAAAAAAAAAGAATATTTGAATAGATTTTATGCAGCGCTTAGTTATGATTTAAATATTCCTACAATATTAAGTGTGTTATGGGAATTTGTTAAAGATGGAGAAATAAGCGTTAATGATAAATTAAGCTTAATTAACGAATTTGATCTTATCTTGGGCCTGGGGCTAACTGAACACATAAAGCCCGAGCTTTCTGAGTACTTGATTCAATTAATTAAAAAACGAGAAGAATTAAGAAAGCAAAAGAAGTGGAATTGCTCTGATAAAATAAGACAAGAAATAGAAAATAGCGGCGTTATGTTAAAAGATACAGAAAATGGAACAGATTGGTATTTAAAATATTAGCAAATTTAAAATAAGCGGGAAATGGGACTCGAACCCACGACTTCAACCTTGGCAAGGTTGCACTCTACCGCTGAGTTACTCCCGCAATAAATATTTTTATGCTATGTCTAAATAAATACGTCAAGACAATATTTTAGGAATTAAGGATTTTATTATTTGCTGATTAAGATTAAAATTAAATCTTTATTATTCTTTCCAAAGAAAGCAACGCTTAATTCATCCGGTTATGATCTTGTTTCGAATTTGGAAAAATCCCACTGGCTGGGCCCTGGAGACAGATTTTCAGTTCCTGTCGGTATCTCAATTGCCTTTTCTGATGGATTTGAAGCACAAATTCGACCACGTTCTGGACTTGCCATTAAACATGGAATCACTGTATTAAATTCTCCAGGAACTATTGATGCAGATTACAGGGGAGAAATTCATGTAATTTTAATAAATTTAGGAAAAGAAAGATTTGAAATCAAATCAAGAATGAAAGTTGCGCAAATTGTTTTCAATAAAACGGTTAAGGCAAATTTTAAAATTGTGAAAAAATTGCCAAAAAGTGTTCGTTCTTTGAATGGATTTGGCTCAACCGGTATTTAAGTAGAATATTTTTATTCAGTGCTAAATAATCCAATTAGCTATTTGGATTATTTTATGCAAGTCAAACTCATTAACCGTATTGATTTAAAAAAACATATTTGTAATATAAAAAAGGTCTTAATGCAAAAATATATTCGTAATTTTTCGATAATCGCTCACATAGATCATGGTAAAAGTACGTTAGCTGATCGAATTCTTGAATTTACCGGCGCTCTTCAGCCACGCGAAATGAAAGCGCAATTTTTGGATAAAATGGAAATTGAAAGAGAGCGCGGAATAACAATCAAATCTCAAGCTGTTCGTTTACATTATAAATCTTGTAACAAATCTGAATATTTGTTAAATCTTATAGATACTCCAGGTCATGTGGATTTTGGCTATGAAGTTTCCCGATCCCTTTCAGCCTGCGAGGGGGCAATTTTAATCGTCGATGCAACACAGGGTGTTCAAGCTCAAACTATTGCCAATGTTCGTTTGGCAATAGAAAATAATTTAACTATTATACCAGTGATTAATAAAATTGATTTACCTAACGCGGACCCAGAAAGAGTTAAAAAAGAAATTGAAGAAATAATTGGAATAGATGCTTCAGCGTGCGTTTTGACATCAGGAAAAACCGGAGAGGGAATTGAAGATCTTTTAGAAATTATTGTTAATAAGATTCCGGCACCTAATGGTAACACTAATGCTTCCTTGCAGGCATTGGTATTTGATAGTTGGTTTGATCCCTATAAAGGCGTTGTGGTTTTGGTGCGAATCGTTCATGGAGTCCTAAATCCCGGTGATTCCATATATTTAATGTCAAACAAAAAAGAATTTGAAGTACAAAGCGTAGGCGCTTTTTCGCCCAATTCGATAGAACTTAAAAAGCTTAGCTCTGGAGAGGTAGGCTTCATTGTTGCAAATATAAAATCAGTTACGGATACAAAAGTAGGTGATACAATAACAAGCATTAGCAATCCTGCCGCAAATGCAATCATTGGGTTTAAAGACGTTAAACCAATGGTGTTTGCTGGCATATTTCCAACAGACTCATCTGAATATAATAATTTGAAGGATTCATTGCTTAAATTGGCTTTAAATGATTCATCGTTAGTTTTCGAGCCGGAATCAAGTCAAGCTCTTGGATTTGGTTACAGGTGTGGTTTTTTGGGTCTCTTGCATATGGAAATTGTTCAAGAGCGCCTGGAGAGAGAATTTGATCTTGATATAATTGTAACTGCTCCATCGGTTTTATTTAAAGCTCATCTAAAATCTGGTGAAATAATTCCAATAGACAGTCCCACCAAGATGCCAGATCCCATAAAAGTCAATTTTTACGAAGAACCATTTGCAAATGTAGATATCCATTCTCCAATAGAATACATTGGGTCAATAATCAGTTTATGCGAAATGCGAAGAGGAGAGCAGATTGCAATTAATTACCTAAAGACCACTCATGTTACAATTCAATATTATTTACCAATATCAGAAATTGTTTTTGATTTTTTTGACAAACTTAAATCACTAACTCGTGGTTATGCTAGTTTTGATTATGATTTAGCCGAGTACAGAAAGGCAAAATTGGTTAAGGTAGATATATTAATAAATGGAGATGCAGTAGATGCTTTATCTCTTGTATTGCATCACGATTCGGCCTATGTGCGAGGTAAGTCGATTTGTGAAACTATGAAAAATGTTATTCCAAAGCAACAGTACCAGGTGTCAATACAGGCCGCTATTGGAGGAAAAATAATAGCCCGAGAAACAATCTCGGCACTCAGAAAAGATGTAACTGCAAAATGCTACGGAGGGGATATTACTAGAAAAAGAAAGCTTCTTGAAAAACAGAAACGTGGTAAAAAAAGAATGCGAAAAATAGGAAAAATCGATGTTCCTCAAGCTGCCTTCTTGTCAGTGTTGAAAATTAATTGAGAATTTTTGTGAATAGGTATTTGCAATTCGGGAATTTGATAGCTTTTCTAATTGGTATAATATTTATTTTAAATACTTGGGAACTTTTTTATCAACCGGGAGAACTTGGTGCAAACATCTTCATTATATTAATATTGATAATATTTTTGCTATATGTTTTTACTAAAAATTTTGGCTTATTTTTAAACGAACTTATCCTAGAACAAGGATCTATTAAAAAGGCATTATTTATATTTCGTGCTAAAAATAGAGTGGAATTATTCAAAAAAAAAATAAAAAAAATTTCAAGAAAAAATAAATTTTTAAATTCTGCAAACATTCTAATAGTAAAAAAAACTTTAGATATTCTGGAAAGTCATTTACATAAATCCAATAAAAATTTTGACAAAATACAAGACCTGTTAACGCAATCCGAGCATGATTCAAAATTTTTATTTGAGAAATTATCAGACAAGGATTTCTTTGAAAAATTTAAATCAATTTTTGTAGCTCTTCTTATTTCATTTATTATACGCTTACTTATAATTGAACCATTCCAAATTCCATCAAGTTCAATGGTCCCAACGTTGTTAATTGGAGACCATGTGTTTGCGTTGAAATTAAGTTACGGAATCATTAATCCTTTTCCCTGGCAGCAGTATTCCTATCTTATTCGTTGGTCTACCCCAAAACCAGGGGATGTTGTTATCTTTAAGGCTCCCTCATATACGTCAAGCAATATAGGTGCGGATTGGGTCAAGCGCGTGATTGCCTGTGCGGGTCAAACTGTTTCAATTAAAAATGGAATTATTTATGTTGATAATAAGCCGTATATTTATTTGTTGAATCATGAAAAAATTTTATATTATGACTATCTTTCATATGAAAAAAAATGGCAAAGTCGAACAGCTTTTTTAAATAAAGAATCTATTAAAAGTAATATTGTTCATCAAACTTATACGAATAAATTTTTAGAATTTTGGCCAACTGTCAATAAATCAATGAGCAAACACCAATATCCTGGCTTGGAGTGCAATAAGGAATTTTGTAAAATAAAAGAAGGTTTCGTTTTTGTAATGGGAGATAATCGTGAAAATTCTGCAGATAGTCGATTCTGGGGAGCATTGTCGATTAACAATATTCATGGCAAGGTTATCTGTGTTTGGGTCAGCATTGATGGAAGAAAAGCGTGGTTTAAGGTCGGAAAATTTTCTCTTCCTATATTTCGATTATCAAGAATTCTTCATCTGATTGCTTAATTTTATCATACTATCTGGATAGGATCTATATCAATTATTATTTTTGTATTTTTTAAGGTTAAAGACAATAGTGGCTTAAGTATTTCGTTTCGAAGTTTATTGGTTGAAGTTTTAAGAAATATTTGCCAACGATAAATATTTTTTAATTTTTCAATTAAAGCCGGTGCTGGTCCCAGCAAAGTAGATTCTTTCGTTAAATTTAATTCAAGTATTTTTTTAATTTTAATAGAATTTTCCCTAGTCAGTAATAAATTTTTTGATTCAATACGAATCAGTGCTGATTTTACGTAAGGAGGCTGTTTCATTATTTTTCGATTATTAAGTTCATTCTGATAGAACTGATCTAAATCATAATTTTTAATACAAGAAAATATCAAATTCTCTGGATTCATTGTTTGAATTAATACCCTACCAGGCGTATCGCGTCTTCCCGCCCTTCCCGAAACTTGCATTAAAAGTTGAAATGTTTTTTCTGATGCTCGAAAATCTGGCACAGATAAACCCATGTCTGCCAATATTATACCAACTAGGGACAAATTTGGAAAATCGTAACCTTTTGCAATTATTTGTGTACCTATGAGAATTTGAGCCATTCCTGAATCTATTTGTGCGAAGATTTTTTTCACATTTGACAAATTTGCCATTGTACCACTGTCTAAACAAATAGAATTTACGCCTGGAAATAATGATAATATTTCCTTTTGAATACGCTCCAATCCAAATCCAAAATATTTCACTGATTCATTGCCACAAAATAAACAATGAGTCTGAATAAAGTTTGTATAATTGCAAAGATGACAACATAATTTTTTAGTGTTTGAATGAAATGTTAAAGAAACAGAACAATTAGGACAGTTTGCTAATTTGCCACAATTGGTACATGTAATTAACGATGCATATCCGCGTCTGTTGAGAAATAGTAAGATTTGTTCGTTTCTTTCCAATGCTTCCTTGATCGCTATTCTTAATGGATATGATATCAATTGAATATTTCTATCTATATTTTTTTGCAATAAAAGATATTTTTTGGATTTTAAGTCGATTAATTCAATAACTGGAAGAAAAGAATTCGGAACGGCCCTTTTGGTTAATTTTAGATAATTTAATTTTCCAAGTTTAACATTTGCAATACTTTCAAGTGATGGCGTCGCACTGCCTAATAATATGATAGCATTCTCATTTTTAGCTCTCCAAATTGCAATATCTCTAGCATTGTATCTAGGTGTTTCGTCTTGTTTTAGGCTTGAATCATGTTCTTCATCAACAATGATCAAGCCTAGATTTGAAATTGGCGCAAACAGCGCAGATCTAGTTCCAATTATTAATGAAATTTTATTTTCTAATAAATCATAGAAGATTTCTCTACGTTTATTGGGCGATAATTTAGAATGTAACATTGTTATCGGTTGATCAATTTGCGATACGAATCTGTCATAAATATGCGAACTTAAAGCGATCTCGGGAATTATAATTAAAACTTTTTTTCTTTTTTTTAAAATTGTTTCCGATATTCGAATATAAATCTCTGTTTTTCCGGATCCGGTGATTCCTTCTATCAAGAACGCATTTAAATTACTGAAATTTGAATTAATATTTTTAATTATATTTTCTTGTTCTAAATTTAATTGTAACAAATTTCTTTTTTTAATCTCATTGAATGGATGTATTTTTTTTTCCTGTCTTTGAGGTTTTTTAACGTAAGGTATTTTTAGTGCACCTGGCGGTAAACACAAGCGAATAACCTTTCCGATTGGTGACATATAATAACTAGAAACGAATTTACATAATTCAATTTGCTCTTTTGTAATTATCGGTTTTTCATCTAATATTAATTCTATATCTTTTAGATTTATCAAATTATCAATTGATTTGTCTTGTATAATGTTAATTATGACACCGACAACCGATCTATTTTTCAATTTAACCCTTACACGACAACCTATAAGTTTTTGTTTGCAGTTAGCCTGAGTAATAATTGTTGGTATTTTGTAAGTTAAACATCCATAAATTCCAGATACAGGTAGTACAACTTCAGCAAATGTCATTTTTAGAGAATGTCATAAAGAGAATAGCAATGCTAGGAGATTGACTAACTTGGAAAGGTATGAAAATGGTCAAGAGATATGATCCTCTGTGATTTTTTATAAAAAACATAAGATCAAAGGAGTGCTTTAAATGAGCCTAGGTGTAATGGCTTCCAAAATTGGAATGACTCAGATTTTCATTGAAGATGGAGTGCGGGTTCCTGTTACGGTTTTAAAAATAGAGCCAAATATAATTATTGCTAAAAAGAATCGAGAAAAAGATGGATATTCAGCGATAAGATTAGGTGTTGGCGCAATTCGAGAAAAATTATTAACAAAAGCTGACCGTGGTCAATTTTCTAAATTTGGAATAGAGTGTAAGCGATTCGTATTTGAATGCAGGATTTCCAGCTCAGATGAAGAATCTTTTACAATAGGTTCGAGTATAGGGATTGAGCTTTTCAACGGAATCGGATCAGTAAATGTTTCAGCAATTAGCAAAGGCAAAGGATTTGCTGGTGTTATGAAACGTCATAATTTTTCCGGATTTCCAAGAACTCATGGTACTCATGAATTTTTTAGACATGGTGGGTCTATTGGTATGCGTTCTAGACCAGGTAAGGTATTTAAGGGAAAACGCATGGCGGGTCGCATGGGAAATGAATTGGTTCATGTTAAAAATTTAAGAATTGTAAAAATAATTTCTGAAGAAAATCTTTTACTAATCAGAGGAGCGGTACCTGGTCCAAAGGGTAAAATGGTTAAAATTTTCACTTCCAATTATAGACCACGTGCTCTTCCTGGAATTAGTGGATATTCTGCCACGATCGAAGAAGGAAGCAAAAAGAATCCAATGAAAGCTTCTAAGGCTGGAATGAAGAGTGGCGGAAACAAATCTTCATCTCAAAAGAAGAAATAAAATAACATCAAACATTTGATTAATTTAAGTTTTTTTAACGTAATCTTAGATTCAAAATAGAAAATAGAACAAAACACAACGGGCGCCCAGCTGGGCGCCCGTTGTGTAATCCCCGTTAATCCAAATTACTGATCCTAAAAATTCCTAATTTGAATCCTCAAATTCCGCTTCAACAGTTTTGTTAGAATTTTCATCTTTTTTCTGTTCATTAGCAGAAGTTGCAGATTCTGCTGAATTTTGCTTATTTAATTCTGCTGACAATTTTTGATGTTCGGTGTTTAATATTGTTAATACATTTTTTAATTCACCAATATCCTGAGAATCAATCTTAGATTTTACATCGCTCAATGTTTTTTCAACAGAATTTCGAACATCTTCCGAAATCTTATCTTTATTTTCATTAAGCATTTTTTCAATTGCGTATACTGCGTTGTCTAACTTGTTGCGTTCCTCAATAATTTCACGACGTTTTTTATCATCGGTCAAATGTTCTTCAGCCTCTTTCACCATTCGACTAATTTCCGCATCAGACAAACCGGAACTTGATGTAATTGATATCTTTTGTTCTTTGTTTGTTGTTCGATCTTTTGCCGATACATGAACAATTCCATTTGCGTCAATATCAAAAGTGACCTCAATTTGAGGTATGCCTCGTGGCGCAGATGAAATTCCTTCAAGATGAAAACGTCCAAGAGTTCTATTGTCTCTGGCCATATCCCTTTCTCCCTGTAATACGTGAACTTCTACAGAGGTTTGATTATCGGCCGCCGTTGAAAATATTTCAGATTTCTTAGTAGGAATTGTTGTATTTCTGGGTATTAAAACCGTCGTAACACCGCCAAGAGTTTCAATTCCTAAACTGAGTGGCGTCACATCAAGTAGCAACATATCCTTAACATCGCCCGCCAGGACACCTGCTTGAACTGCGGCTCCAAGAGCTACTACTTCGTCAGGATTTACGGATCTATTCGGCTCTCTTTCAAAAAATTCTTTTACGATTTCCTGCACACGTGGAATGCGAGTGGATCCACCAACAAGAACAATTTCATTGATATCGCTAACTTTCAACTTTGCATCCAATAAAGCTTTTTTGCAAGGTTCTAATGTTTTCTGAATAGATCCTTCAAGTAACTGCTCAAGTTTAGCCCTTGTTAGTTTCACGTTGAGATGTTTTGGACCGGTGGAATCTGCCGTCAAAAATGGCAATGCAATTTCTGTCTCCTTTACATTGGATAATTCTATTTTCGCTTTTTCAGAAGCCTCTTTTAGGCGTTGTATAACCATCTTGTCTTTTGAAATATCAATGCCTGTGTCTTTTTTAAATTCGGCGGTCAAGTAACTCATTATAATATTGTCAAAATCATCACCACCAAGGTGGGTATCGCCATTTGTTGATATGACCTCAACCACGTTTTGGCCAACTTCCAGGATAGATATATCAAATGTTCCACCGCCTAAATCATAAACGGCTATCTTTTCCTCGGTTTTTTTATCCATACCGTAAGCAAGAGCAGCTGCTGTTGGCTCATTTACGATTCGCTTAACATCAAGTCCCGCTATTTTCCCAGCATCTCTAGTTGCCTGACGTTGTGCGTCGTTAAAATATGCCGGAACGGTAATAACTGCTTCTTTTACCTCCTGCCCCAAATAGGCCTCAGCAGCACGTTTTAATTTTTGAAGAATTTTAGCAGAAACTTCGGGAGGTGTAACGATATTACCCTGCGCCCTGAATCCAATCCCCCCGTTATCCAATTTTACACAATTGAATGGATGTTTTTGAATCTCTGCTTGACTTTCATCAAAACGATGTCCCATAAAACGTTTCGCAGAAAATATAGTGTTTTCGGGGTTAGTGATTGCCTGACGTTTCGCAGGCTGCCCGATCAGTATTTCGCCATCCTTGCTATATGCAACCACGGAAGGAGTCGTTCTCGAGCCTTCCTCGTTTGCAATAACTATAGGTTCTCCGCCTTCCATAATAGCAACAACTGAATTAGTTGTTCCAAGATCAATTCCGATAATTTTCGCCATGACTGGTATTATTCCTTTGCTCTTTAGCGTAAGCAGGAAATTCAATGAGTCAAGACTGTGTCTTAAGTGCAAACCCTATCATTTTGTACAAAATCCTTGCACCTATGTTAGCATCCAAAATTTCCGCCCACTTATATCGTGGAATTTCTCTTGGAATAGCCACCTCTACTAAATCCATTCCAATTATCCTTTTTTTTAAAGTAACCAATACTTCAAGAAGTGTTATAAATTCATCGAAACGAAGACCTCCCGGAACCGGGGTTCCGGTATTTGGACATAAAGACGGATCCAGGCCATCTATATCAACAGTAAGATAAACAAAATTTGGTAATAATTTTAAAATATTTTTAAAGAAAGGGATAATCTTTCCACCGATGCGAGCCCGACGCAAATCGGAATCAAAAAAAGTTTTTATTTTTCTTTTGTTAAATTCAATAAATAAGGCTTCTTCTTCGCAAAAATCACGAACTCCAATTTGAACAATTCTTTCCAGTTTTGGAATTCTAGTTAAGACATTGTACATAATGGATGCATGTGAATCATGAAAACCCTCGTAAGAATTTCTCAGATCAGCATGAGCATCTATTTGCAAAATTCCCACATTATTCTTATAATGTTCAGAACAAGCCATTATTGATCCAAGGGGAGTGCTGTGATCTCCTCCTAGGATTATGGGTATTTGTTTTTTATTGAGAATTTTCATGCTCCAATTGTATGTAAGTGTATTATTTTTTTGAGTATATCGTTGAAGGCTTTTTAAATCTATTTCATTAAAAGATTTCCTAATTTTTTTAACAAGCTTAATGGACTCATTATTGCGATGTAAAATACCGTATGGGGTCTTATTGAAATAAATTCCAGCATAAATCGGAGAACCTACATCCGAATCCAAAAGATCAACTTGTTTACTAGCTAGAAATATAGCTTCCGGGCCCAACGAGGCACCGCTTTTATATGAAGTAGTTGCATCAAATGGCATTGGTAGTATTTGAAATTGTGAAAATTTCGGATCACACATAATATCATAAATACCTTGCTTCACTGTTAAAAAGATTAACATGCACACATACCGCTATCAAGATGAACTTACTTTTTAATGCAATTTTTTTATAGTTTCTATATAATTTCTGCTTTAAAGCATAAAAAACAGACCAATCAATCTCTAAACCCGCGCTTGATTGAATAACTTAATTTTGTTTTTATCTTAGAAATTTTTCAATTTACATTTTTTAGGAAATCGCAAAGTAAAAAAGCTCATTTAAAATAATCAACCTTATTAAATTTTTTGGATTAGAGATCAATGCGCGTTTTAAACTTCTAATTTTACTCACAGGACAATCTTGATCTGTTAAAAACAATAATAATACTATTAAAACGAAACCATAATTTTAAATAATATCATTGAAATGGTGTTATTTCCAAATTCAGTTTATTCAATATATTCCTCTTCAATATATTCTGATATCCTTGATATCGCAGCAACCTTTTCTTTTGAACTTTTATCATTTCTATTTACAGAAATTAATCTTACCCCTTTTGTGTTTCTGCCTATTTCTGACACATCGGAAGCCTTCATTCGCAGAAGTGTTCCAGCATCGGTAATTATCATAATATTGTCTGCTTGATTTACCTGAATTACACCAATAACTTTACCATTTCTCTTATCGGTTTTAATGGTTATGAGTCCTATTCCGCCGCGAGATTGGCATCTGTATTCTGAAATATTTGTTCTTTTTCCGTAACCAAATTCAGTTACAGTCAAAAGACTCATATTTTCGCTTAAAACCTCCAAACTAACAACTTCATTACTATTTCTTAATGTAATACCTCTCACTCCGATAGCCTGACGTCCCATTGGTCTTACCTCTGATTCCTTAAATCGAATAGCTATTCCATTTGAGCTAGATAATACAAGTTCCTGGAATCCATTGGTTATCTTGGCGCTTACCAACATATCGTTATCTTCAATTCCGCACGCAATTAACCCATTGGCCCTGGGATTGGAATACGCAATAAGATCTGTCTTTTTTATTTTTCCATTCTTGGTAACAGTAACAACAAAATTTTCATTTTCTTTTAGTGGAAAATGACGTACCGGCAGTATTGCTTTAACTTGTTCTTTTTCGGCCAATTGAATTAAATTTATAATAGGTCTACCTTTAGAGGCAGAGCCGGCCTGTGGTAATTCATGAACCTTAACCCAAAAAACACGTCCATTGCTCGTAAAAACTAACAAATAAGCATGCGTTGAGGCGGCAAATGCATCTTGGATAAAATCTTCATCTTTGGCTGTTACTGCTTGTTTACCCTTTCCTCCTCTTTTCTGGGAGCGATAATTTGATAAAGGTGCGCGTTTAATGTAACCGTGACGACTTATGGTTACTAACATTTCCTCCTCAGGAATTAGGTCTTCGTTCGTTATTAATTCTACTTTTCCGATAATTTTGCTTTTTCTTGGGGTTGAAAAATTTTGTCTTATTTCAATGAATTCAGTTTTAATAACATTCATTAATAATTTCGTATTTGTTAAAATTTTATCTAAATTAATTACAGAATCCAATACCGATATCCCTTCCGACTCCAATTTTTCACGCTCAAGTCCTACTAGACGAGATAAGCGCATCTCTAAAATTGAAGCTGCCTGTGATTCATCTAATTGTGCAAAGCCTTGCTTTATCCATGTATCAATTTGACTAATTTTAGAATTTGAAAATATCAAGATTTTATCTATAGAATGAAATTTTTCATTACATAATAAATTTTTTGCTTCTTCAGAATTTTTCGATAGGCGAACAATTTGTATAATTCGTTCAACAGAATTTAATGCAATTAGAAATGCGGCAATTGTGTGTAGTTTGTTTTGTGCTTCTTTTAATTCGAACAAACTTCTTCGTGTTACAATTTCTCTTCTAAATGCCAAAAATTCATCTAGCAATTTACGAAGCCCCAATGTTTTTGGTTGACCATTTACAATTGATAACATGTTTATTGCATAAGAGCTCTGCAGCGGCGTAAGTTCATAAAGTTGATTCAAGATAACGTCGCTAATCGCATCACGTCTTAAATCAATTGCTATACGCATACCATTGCGATCCGATTCATCTCGGATGTCAGTTATTCCATCTATACGTTTTTCCTTAACTAATTCTGCGATTCGTTCTAATAAACGAGCCTTATTTACCTGGAAAGGAATTTCATCTATTATAATCTGCTGTCGTTTTATTTGCTCATTAAAACTGCTCAATGCTTTTCCTCTGATTACAACAGAACCCTTTCCCGTCTCCAGAGCCGATCTGTACCCAGCAGTACCACATATAAAACCACCAGTCGGAAAATCCGGACCGGGAACAAATTCGTGCAATTTTTCATTATTTATAATAGGTCCGTTTTCGAATTGCTCAGAAATTATACCTAATAAAGCAGTAATAATTTCATTTAAATTATGAGGCGGAAAACGAGTTGCCATCGCTACCGCAATTCCTTCTGATCCGTTAATTAATAAATTTGGAATTCGAGTTGGTAAAATTGCTGGCTCTTCTGTAGTATTATCGAAATTAGCAATAAAATTGACCGTTTCCTTGTTAATATCCTTTAGGAATTCCTCGGCAATTTTTGTAAGACGAGCTTCAGTGTACCGATAAGCAGCAGCCGGATCTCCATCAATGCTGCCAAAATTTCCTTGACCATCTACTAAAAGTTCACGCATATTCCAAGGCTGTGCCATACGAACCAATGCTTCATATACCGACGCATCACCGTGTGGATGGTACTTTTTTAAAACTTCGCCAACAACTCCGGCGCATTTACTGAATTTTTTTGATGAAAGCAATCCTTCCGTGTACATAGCATACAAAATTCTTCTGTGAACCGGTTTTAAGCCATCACGAATATCAGGCAATGCGCGACCTATGATTACGCTCATTGAATAATCTCGAAAGGAAGTTTTAAGTTCTTCTGTAATATTTATTGGAATAATATCTGTCATACTGATGTCATATTGAAATATAGCAATAAATCACAATGTCAATTATGATTAAGATTGAAAATACATTGTTATCAAGGTCCCGGCTAAGGTTAAAAAAACCGGCAATTTCACTAAATGAATTTGAAATAATTTATGCATCATATTCATTGCAGACAAAACTATAAGTGCTGGATAGCAGGCAGCTATTATTGGAGATATTAAACTCATTATTTTATTGAAACCCAAATTTGACATTAGGCAACTTGTTATCACCGTTATAAGAAGAGCGATTGTGTAATTTATGCTTCCCTTAAAAACTGTTTTTTGTAAATACTCCGAGAAAACAACAGTCAATGCCAATGCGGTCACAAAACAAGAAACACCAATAGTGAAATTTGTTAATACTCCTCCATGTTTTCCTAAAATATATGGAGCAAGAGAATTTAGCAATTCATACTTATCTGTGTTTTCAATATTTGGACCATGTATTGCCGCAACTAGGCAAAAACCAGCATACACAGACCCCAATAAAATGGCTCCAACTATACCTGCCCTTAGTCCTCTTATGGCTAAATTTTTATATTCCTCTTCTGAGTTTGAATCTGATTCTTTTCCATTGCTTTTTGTATTTTTTTTAAGACTTTGAACGATTAATCCAGCAAAAAAAATAGTACCAAGTAAATCCATGGTTCCATATCCCTCAATTGCCCCCTTAATTATAGCGTTTGGAATAGATACGTTTACGATGGATAATGTTCCATGCATCCAAAATAATCCAATTGTTATAATTCCAAATAAAAGAAATAATTTTAACGGGCCAAGAAATTTACCAATTAAATCAACCACATTGCCTTGTTTTAATGCAGAAAAAAATATAACATGTGCTATAGTTATGCTAAAGTACAGAAGAGGGAATGTTGGAAAATACCATTTTGTTGCAGCGTAAGCCATGTTAATACAGCGCGGTATTGCTCCAAATGGTCCAACTAATATCATGCAAATTCCAGTTAAGATTAATCCCGGTATTGACCCTATTCTTCCCAAGAATACTCGATAATCACCATTGTAGAGCATGATGGATACAAGCCCAAACAAGGGAACCAGCACTGCCGTAATGCAGAATCCAATTATAGACCAGCCAACAGTGTTCCCAGATTCTCTTCCCAGGGCTAATGGAAACGCTACATTTCCTGCGCCAAAAAGCATGGCAAACATCGCAACCCCGGTAGATAAAGTTTTATACATAAACAAATTGAAACTATTAGGTTAAATTGAAAACTACAATCAAATTAGAATTTTGCAGCAAGCCACTTTCGCTTAAAACACTGTCATTGTCTTAAATATCGCAAATTGTAGCACTAATTTATTTTAGCAACCTTAAACTCTTTAAAATCTCATCCTCTTGTTGATCGCTTGATGTAATTTTTATACCTAGTTTAGCGTTATTGTATAATGATTTTATGTTTTATTCAAGTCATGGTAGCAAATTTGTGCCCTAAATCATTGTTTTATTTCTGATATGTTATCATAACAAGAAGCACAATAAGAAGATTTTTCAAAACAAATGAAGAAAATCAACAACACGATTACTAAAACCCCATTCATTATCATACCAAGACAAAATTTTTATCAAGTTTCCGTTTAAAACTTTAGTAAAAGAGGCATCCAGTATTGCAGATTCCTTCATCCCTCTTATGTCTACTGAAACAATTGGGTCTTCGGTGTAACCTAAAATATTTTTTAAATAGGTATTTGATGCATTTTGAAAGAATTTATTTAACTCGCTCGTGGTTGTTTTTTGCGATAAAACTGCAGTCAGGTCTACACAACTTACGTTGGGGGTTGGAACACGAATTGAAAATCCATCGAATTTATCTGTCAATTCTGGGAAAATTAAAGATATTGCTTTTACTGCGCCCGTTGTTGTCGGAATTATAGATAAGCCAGCCGCACGGGAACGTCTTTGGTCTTCATGAAAACAATCAAGCAATCTTTGATCATTTGTATAACTGTGTATTGTTGTTGCAAAAGCATTTTCTATAGTAAATTTGTCTTGCAGTACTTTTACAATTGAGGCAAGACAATTTGTTGTACAGGAAGCCATTGATAGAATTCTCATTTTTTTTCTAAATGAGTCATTATTTATACCATAACAAATCGTTGCATCGGCATTATTCAACGGTGCAGTCACTAATACTTTTTTAGCCCCAGAATGCAAATGTCTTTCTACTTCACTGCGAGTTAAATAAAAACCAGTAGATTCAATTACAACATCAACTTCAAGTAATTTCCATGGAAGAAGATCTATATTTTTCTCAGAGGTAATAAAAATCGGACTTCCGTTGAACACGATATAGTTATTATCAATGTTAATATCACCATCTATGCGGCCATGAACGGAGTCGTATTTTAATAAATACGCCATAGATTCAATGTTACTCAGATCATTTATTGCTACGACTTGTAAGTCTGGATACTTCTGAATAACACGCAGCACTGAACGACCTATTCTACCAAAGCCATTAATGGCAATTCTTGTCATACGTTAGGGTATATATTAGCAAATACACGTTCTTTTGAACTGCGTTCAAATTTTAACACACCATGAGCTAGTGCAAATAAAGTATAATCCTTCCCACATCCAACATTTTTTCCGGGTTTAATTTTTGTTCCTCGTTGGCGAACTAATATATTTCCAGTTAGAACCTTACTGCCATCTGACTTTTTTACCCCAAGATATTTTGGATTTGAATCGCGACCATTTCTGGTTGAACCTTGTCCTTTTTTATGAGCCACAATTAACCTCGTTAATTAAAACTTCTACATGGTGCTGTCGATGACCTTGTGTTTTTTGGTAACCTTGACGACGTTTTTTCTTAAAAACTATAATTTTTTTATCCTTTCCAACACTTAATACTGTAGCGTTAATTCTGGCGTTTGGTATCAGTGGTGTTCCTATCTTTACAATATCGCCACCGATCAATAAAATATTATTAAATATTAATTTCTCGCCAACACGAAAATCTCGATTAAGATCTAATTTTATTTTTTCATTGGCGTAAACTTTGTATTGTTTTCCAGCTGCTTCCATCACTGCATAGGTCATCATATTATAACTTATCCTTTACAATTATTTCGCTATATTTTTATTATTTTGTCAAGTAATATTGATTTGTGTTAGTTTTTATCATAGCCTCAATAAGACTTTATCGAGGTCAGATTAAAATGCTTTGCAATATTATAACTAGTGATTTGAATGGATTTGTTAAGCACTGTATTGTAATGTAAAATAAATGCACTTCATGGGCTCGTAGCTCAACTGGTAGAGCAATGGACTCTTAATCCGGTGGTTGGGGGTTCAATTCCCTCCGGGCCCATATTGTTTATTCACAGTTTACATATGAATTAAGGATAATATCAATGTTGCTCTTGGACAACTTAGTCAGTTCTGAGGTTTGCTTAATTTCAGTATCAAAACTGCACAAACCCTTTGTTTTACAAAGAAGAAAATTAATTTCAAAAAATCCTTATTTCTATACAAGTAAATGGCTATATAACAACCATAGATTTGCTGAAATTGTTCAACATGCAGAATTTTCAAAAGATATTACACTTTTGGAGCTGGATAAAATCAGCTTCAAACATAAGGTGATCCCTGTAGCGGTTTTAATTGATTCATTTTTGCCGTTTAATGAAATTTTATCTAAGATGAAATTCTTTATTAAAGATGGATTTAAGACGTTTAAGTTTAAAGTAGGTAAAAATTTGAATCTTGAAGCAGAGTGTTTGAAAAAAATCCGGATTCAGTTTGGAAACGAAATCAATATTCGGCTAGATGCAAATCGAGCACTTGAACTTGAGAAAGCGATTTATTTTGGAAAAAAAATTTCAAATTTAAAAATTGAATATTTTGAAGAACCAGTTAAAAACCCATTTGATATCAGATTGTTCTATAGAGAAACGGGAATTTTTGCCGCTCTGGATGAAACATTAATAGAATACGCTAATAAAATTTGCCCTATTCATGAGGGGGTTAACACATATGCCATTAAACCTTTCTTAATGCCAAATTTAAATTCTGTATGGAATTGTTTTCATCAGGCCGGCAAACTAGGAATGAGAATTGCTGTATGCTCAGCTTTTGAAAGTAGTTACAGTTTAAGCTGGTTGGTTCTTTTTGCCGCAATGTGCAATATAAAAGAACCGGTTGCTGCAGGGCTTTCTACATATCAATGGTTTGTTGAGGATAATGTTAATCCCGTATTTCGGCCAATAAACGGAACAGTATTAATTTCTACCGCACTTTCCTCGATAAAGAATTTTAATTTCTTTTCTTATAAATTAAATACATTTCAATAAATTGGTGAATATCACCATCCAGAACTGCATCTACGTTTCCTGTTTCATGATGGGTGCGAAGATCTTTCACTAGGCGATAGGGCGCTAGTACATAATTTCTAATTTGTGATCCAAATGAAGCTTCCATTTTTTCTGCTTCTGCTTTATTTTTATTTGCGAGTCTTTTTTTAACCTCTAGATCATACAATCTAGAGCGTAAGATTTTCATCGCGGTTGAACGATTTTTTATTTGACTTCTTTCTGACTGACAAGCAACAACCGTATTTGTTGGAATGTGTGTTATTCGGATCGCACTTTCTGTTTTATTTACATGTTGTCCACCGGCTCCTCCGGATTTAAAGGTATCAATTCTTAAATCCTCTGGTCTAATTTCAATTTCGATTGAGTCTTCAATTTCTGGAATTGCCCAAATTGAGCAAAATGAAGTGTGTCGTCTAGAATTGGAATCAAATGGAGAAATCCTGACTAATCTATGCACTCCGATTTCGGCTTTTAAATAACCATAGGCAAATTTTCCTGTTATCAAAATTGTTGCATTCTTAATTCCAGCTTCCTCTCCTGGTAAGAATTCCATCAATTCTACTGAATAGCCATGTCGCTCAGCGTATCTTGTATACATCCTAAGCAAAATCTCTGCAAAATCCTGAGAATCTATGCCTCCCTGTCCTGAATTGATACTTAAAATTGCATTATTTTTATCCGTTGCACCTGAGAGCATTTGTTCGATTTCGATTTGATGCAATTTATATTCAAGTTTTTTAAATTCAGAAACCAATTGTGATAATTCATCCCTTTTGGTTGCATCTATAAGTTTTGATAATTCCAAGTAATCATTAATATCTTGTTTTATTTTTAAAAAACGTTCTACCTCTTTTTCTAAAATTGCTTTTTCTTTTTGTATTTCAGTTGCATTTTTTTGGTTATTCCAAAAATCAGGATTTTCAATCAGTAAACTTAATTCTTTATATTTTTTTTGTTTTTCATGAATTTGCAATAGACTTTCAAGACTTTGTGCTTTTTTAAAAAGTTTAGATATATCCATACTATTAATCTAATAGCATAATTATTTTGTAATTTTGACAGTCTTGAGATTTTAAAATGATTTTCGCATTATTCTATTTATCGCAATATCAATGACATTGTTTATCAATTAATAAATTAATAATTTTTATTTTTTATAAAAAAATTTGAAATCAACTCTAAACCAAATCATTAGACCCAGTAAAATCATTGTCGTTTTTTGGGTTTGCGTAGAATCATTCAACAAAGAAGTTGTTTGTTCTAAAAGCACACAAAAAAATAGCACTATACATACTCCAATTAATGACAATATTAAGTCTAATTTTGTTCTTGGATATTTTGAATAGATAATACAACTCATCAGAACATACAAACAAATCTTTGGAACAATATCTCCAAATTTTTGATATGCTGTTTTTTCCGTAGATGTTGAAATATTGTAAATTGAAAGTGCTTCTCTGAAAAGATTCGTTGGCCTATGAATATTTCCATTGACATCAACCCAAGCCGAAATGCCAGTATCTGTTGCGCGTATACAATTTCTGGCAGTTTCAATAGAACGCATTTGGTACATTTTTAAGTGTTGATCTGGCTCCCATGAGTTCCCGTACCAACTGTCATTGCTTACATTAATTAATAATTCTGCTTTATTTTTAGTAAAATTTCGACTTATTTTTGGAAATCCCCCGTCATAACATATGATTATCGCCACAAAAATTCTTTTTAATTTATTTTTCGTTACAATGTAAATTGGAATTGATTTAGATACCGTATTACGATTAAAGTTAATTGAGTGTGGTATAAATTTTGAAAAAAAAGATTTAAAGGGCCATGGAACATACTCTCCAAAAGGCACCAAATGATTTTTGTCAAAAATTCCGACAATATCCTTACTCCGATTAACCATAAATACTGTATTATAAATTTTATTTTCAGAATCAAACGAAGTGGCGGGGATTATGTTTACGTCGGATAAATTTTTTAGCTGCAACATTTGATGGAAATTGTTTCTTGATACATGATATGGATATGACGATTCTGGCCAAACTGTAATTTTTACATTTTGCATCATAGCCTTTTGTTGAAGTTCTTTATATTTATCAAAAATTTTTATTTGATTAAAATCTGAATTTTGATCAACTTGTTGCCTGTTGTTGCCCTGCAGAGTTGCGATTTTAATGTTCTCAAGATGATTGTACTTACTTTGATTATTTATCTGCAACCAGCCATAGCAAATCACAACAGTGATAACTGAGAGGGTAACAATTTGTAAATTATTATTATTCTTGATGAATAATAATTCAAATATTGCTGAATTTATTAATCCAACAATAAACACTAATCCATAAACACCAACCACGGAAGCAATTTGCGAAATTAGTCGAACAGTCAGTAGGGAGTATGCTGGCGAACCCCATGGAAAAGATACGATATATCCATATTCCTTTAGATATTCAGAAACACATAATCCTACAGGAAATAACCATAAATATGACCAATTGAAATAAATAGACAACCAGCGCGTTAAGCAAAATATAGCTGCATGATAAAAGGCAAATATAATTGACAGAAAAAAAAGTGCTAAAATGCTTAATTCAAAAGAAATTTTTGTAAATTGAATTATGGTTGCTGAAATCCATTTAAATGTAATGAAATAGTATAAAAAGAAAGAAAAAAAAGAAAATTTAAAAATATCTAGAAATTTTTTTCTATACACAATTGTAATTAACGGAATGTAGGCCACAAATGAAATCCATCCGAATTGACTCAATTGACCTACGGCCAACAAACAACCAGAAAACAATGCTAATAAAAAAGATCGTATATATCTGGTGTTGATTTTATTATCTATTACCGGATTTTTTATCTCTATATCCACAATATTTGCAGGTTATCTCTTAATTTTTACTTTCATTGCCTGTGGTTGTTCTAGTTGAAATTGTAACCATTCCTGCCCGTAGCCTGACATCTTCATTTTTTTGTTGTTTTTTAAATTTGTTAAATTGATATTCAGATATTTATCTAAATTTCCTAATTTTTCCTGACCTCTGGCGAGAATATTAATTGCTTTTTCAGAATTTCCAATTTTCCAATGGCAATACGCCCACGTGCTCCACAGTAATCCTTGTTTTGGTGAATATTTCGCGGTTTTCTCAAATATTTCATCCATTTTTTTGTATTCTTTTTTTAAAAAAGCAATTAGAGCTAATGCGACTCGTGCATTCCATTGTTTTATGAAAGATTTTTCCAAGAGAGGTTTTGCTTTTTTAAAGTCTTTTAGCATAAAATATACAATTCCAATTTGACTATCAATTGTTCTAGCCACGGAAAATTGCCATAATGCATATCTTTTTTTAACGATTCTTAATAATTCTATTCCACTACCAGCTCTTCCTTTTTGAATTTCGGCAATAGCACTTTCTATGCACTTTTGTATTTTCGCTGTCCAGCGCCTAGTAAAAATTAAATACGATATGCATAAAATTAACAATGCGGGAAGAATTCCGGTTACCAAATCTAAAGTTAACCAAAAAAAGATTAATGTAATAAAACTTAAAAATGTAGAAATTACTAATAAGATCATATTTGTTTACTATCAAATTGTACAAGAAAAACCAAATTCTTTAGCAGTGTTTATTGTAATTCTTAAATATAATTCTTAAAAACTACTAAATTAAAACAGCGCATCCATAAACATTAAAACACTAAAATGGATAAGAATTGTTAAATATATTTTAAACGCATTTTTAATTATATAATTCCATTCACAATTTATTTACGGGCGCGCAATTTGTACAACTTGTTATGATATGTATTAATAATATCAAAGCAATAGAACTTAAACATGCAAACACTATCAAACCCCGGTCCAGCCCAGCATTGCGCCAAACTGTACTGCGTTTAATAATAATCGGCATTAGATAATTAAAGATAAATCATGTCCCCGACGGGATTCGAACCCGTGTTACTGCCGTGAAAGGGCAGTGTCCTAGGCCTCTGAACGACGGGGACTCACGTTGCTCTAATTTTATATAAATGAAATACTTTTGCAAGTGGGAAAATTAATTAATTGTTTCAAGGGGCAAGGTGTTTGTTAATTTAAAATATAACTAACTTGGAATTAGTTGCATTTTAATTGATTACGCAGAATTGAAAACATTGATATAGCAGCAACATTCATAAAACTGCTAAATAATTATCAAGATTCATAAATACGTTTTATTTTAAATTTTAGTTTTTCAGTTTTTAATATTTTGTTTTTCTATTAAGCGACGTAACAATGGGCTTGATTTAAATGTTACAATTTTTCTTGCTGAAATTTCTATCAATTTTCCTGTTTGAGGATTTCTTCCTTTGCGAATATTTTTTTTTCGAATTACGAATTTTCCGAAACCGCTAATTTGAATCTTTTCATTTTTAATCAAACAATTTTTCATTTTTTCAAAAACTTGATTTACTAAAAATATGCATTGAATTTTAGAAATATTCAATTTTTTGGTTATTAATAATACAATTTCGCGCTTAGTTAATGTTTGTTTGTTGATCATATTTCTGTTATTAGTAATATACTTAATCACTATATTAAATAAATATATGGCTAAATATGAACGTAAAGATTTTTTTTATGTAAAAGCAAAACAGATGGGCTATTCTGCTAGATCAGTCTTCAAAATCGAAGAAATCGATAAAAGTTTTTCATTAATCAAGCCTAAATCTAAAATTTTAGATTTAGGCTGTTCCCCCGGCTCGTGGATTCAGTATATTGAAAAAAAATTAACGCCACTGAATCGTTATGTATTAGGCATTGACCTTGTTCCATTGAAAATCAAATTAGGAATCAATATTCATTTTATTCAGGGGGATATTTTTGAAATAGCCATTCCTTCTGAGACTTTCGATTTAGTGATTAGTGACATGGCTCCAAAAACGAGCGGAATTAAAAGTATTGATCAGGTGAAAAGTTTATATTTGTGCGAAAGAGCGCTTGAAATTGCTCAAAAAACTTTAAAAAAAAATGGAAATTTTTGCATAAAAATTTTAGAAGGCGGCGGCTTTCATGAATTCGTAAAAACATGTCGTAAGTCCTTTGAAAATGTTAAAATTAAGAGACCTAAAAGCACAAGACCTGGAAGCATGGAAACATTTATTATTGCACTTGGATTGAAATGAATGATTGGTAAATAATAGATGACAATAACATCAAAACTTACAGAATTTGATGAAAT
>JAHFEE010000012.1 GCA_023248655.1 Myxococcales bacterium | reverse complement strand
TTAAACCAGAAATTTTATCTATTGATATATTTAAACGAATGCACAATGAGCTCCTGAATGCAATTACGCCAGAAATGGATATACGTATTCAACAAACTGGTTTTAGTTTTCATGAAATTTTAACACTATCTTCACTTGTTGAAAGAGAAACAAATTCTAAATTTGAAAAAAAAGCAATTGCTAGCACTTTACTGAACCGCTTAAAATATAATATGAAATTACAAACTGATCCCTCTGTTTCTTATGGAGTTTATCTTTACTTAAACAAGATAACAAAGAAAGATTTATATTTTAAACATAGATATAATACATATGCTTATTATGGATTACCACCAGGCCCAATTGATTCGCCGGGGCTTAATTCAATCAACGCAGTACTGTGGCCTGTTAATACTAAATTTTTATATTTTGTAAGCAAGAACGGTAAAACCCATGAATTTTGCGAAACTTATCTATGTCATTTAAATCCAATTAAAAAATAAAAACAAATTTAAGTAAAATAAATTATGTGCATTAATACTGTTTAAAATGTGATCAATACTTGTTAACTTGACTTTTACGGATCATTAATTATATGTTAATTTGATTTAATAGGTTGACTGAAAATAAATTAAAATTTAAATCTTAAATTGTGTCATTTTTTTTACCTATTCCACCAAATTTTTCATTTCCAAAACAAGAATTAAAAATTTTAAAATTTTGGAAGAAGATTTCCGCCTTTAAACAAAGTTTAGACAGTAGAAAAACCGTTAATAATTTAAACAATTATACATTTTACGATGGACCACCCTTTGCTACCGGATTGCCTCATTATGGTCATTTTGTTGCTTCTGTATTAAAGGATGTAATTCCAAGATATTGGACAATGAGAGGCAAATACGTTGAAAGACGTTTTGGCTGGGATACACATGGTTTACCAATTGAAATGGAAACTGAAAAAAAATTGAAACTTTCAGGACCTGCCAGTATAAAAAAATATGGAATTGCTAAATTTAATGAAGAATGCAGATCGAGCGTACTTAAATATGCAGACGAATGGGAAAAAATTATTACTCGTCTGGGAAGATGGGTAGATTTTAAAAATGATTACAAAACAATGGATCCGTGGTTTATGGAGTCTGTTTGGTGGGTCTTTTCAAAATTATGGGAAAAAGAATTAATTTACAAAGATTTCAGGGTAATGCCATATAGTTGGCGACTTGCAACTCCTTTGTCAAATTTTGAAGCTAATTTAGATTATCGAAAGGTGTCTGATCCTGCTATTACTGTCAAATTTCTATTACTGGATAATGAAAAATTTAAAAATGAAACCTATTTACTGGTTTGGACCACCACTCCATGGACTCTTCCTTCTAATTTTGCCATTGCGATCAATAAGGATATTGAATATGTTGAAATCGCCTTAAATGAAGACACATCACATTATATAGTAGCCAAAGAAAGAATGAATGAAGTTTTTAGAAAAGAGGTTAAAATTGTAAGAATTTTACAGGGTAAGGAAATTTTAGGTCTTCAATATAAACCTCTGTTTGATAATTATTTAAATTTAAATATTCAAGAGGTCTTACTTGGTAAACTTTTTAGAATTTTAGATTCTAATACAGTGAGCTCAAATGAAGGAACGGGTCTTGTTCATATAGCGCCAGCATTTGGTCAAGAAGATTTTGATATTTGTAAGAAAAACGACATCCCTCCACTTGGAAACAATTTTGTTGATGAAGAAGGCGTTTTGACTGATTTAGGTGTAAACTTCAAAGAAGCTGATAAAATTTTAATTCATAATTTAAAAAAACGAGGTTTGCTTTTTAGGCATGATACAATTCAACACAATTATCCATTCTGTTGGCGCAGCGGAACACCGTTAATCTATAAAACAATTCCATCATGGTTTATTCGTGTTGAGCATTTCAGAAAAAAATTGATTGATAACAATAAAAAAATTAACTGGGTCCCAACAGCAGTTGGCGAAAAACGGTTTGAAAATTGGTTACGCGAAGCTCAAGATTGGTGTATATCAAGAAATCGATTCTGGGGAACACCTATTCCTTTGTGGGTATGTAAGAATTGTAAAAATATTACTTGCATTAACTCAATTTCCGATCTTGAAACAAAAAGTCATTCGAAAATTGTAGACATTCATCCTCATTTAATAGACGAATTAAGTATTAAATGTGAAAAATGCTCTGGAGAAGCAAGTAGAATTCCTGAAGTTTTTGATTGTTGGTTTGAATCAGGTTCTGTTCCGTATGCTCAGAATCATTATCCGTTTGAAAATTCAAAAACTTTTAAAAACAAATTTCCAGCAGACTATATCGCAGAAGGACTTGATCAAACAAGAGCCTGGTTTTATACCCTCTTAGTCCTGTCAACCATTTTGTTTGATGAGCCGCCATTTAAAAATGTAATTGTTAACGGCCTCGTTTTGGCTTCAGATGGCTCAAAAATGAGTAAATCAAAAAAAAATTATCCTAACCCATCATTAATCATAGAACAGTACGGTTCGGATGCCTTGAGAGTTTATCTTCTAAATTCACCGGTTATTTATGCTGAGCCACTGTTATTTCAGGAAAGCGGAGTTCGTGAAATTGTTCGAATATTCATGCTTCCATTACTTAATGCTTGGTCGTTCTTTGTTCAATACGCAAACATAGACGATTGGAGGCCGACACTTGAAATACGAAATAAAATTAAAGAAGAAAACTTGTCAGAAATTGATAAATGGATATTGTCTCGACTTGAATCATTAATCTTAGAAATAAATATATGCATGGAAAAATACCATTTACATAAGGCTGTTCCTTTAATGTTAACATTTATTGATGATTTAACTAATTGGTACATCCGTTGTAATAGACGTAGGTTTTGGTCTAATACGGATAAATCTAAATTTTCTTCAGAGAAGGATTCTGCATATTGGACTCTTTACAAGGTTTTGGTTACATTTGCGAAAATTATTGCACCAATATCACCATTTATCGCGGAAACGATTTATCAAAATCTTGTTGCAAATTTCAAAGAAAGTATCCACTGTTGTGATTATCCAATTGCAAATATACAAAGAGTTAACAAATTGCTCGAACAAGAAATGTTAATTGTACGTCAAATAGTTGCACTTGGACGCATATTAAGAGAAAAATGCAAAATAAAAACAAGACAACCGTTATTAAAAATTACAGTTATCGATGCATCAGATAATCAAAGTGCTATAGTTAAATTTTCAAAATTAATTAAACAAGAACTAAATATTAAAGACATTGAAATTGGAAAAGATGATCATAGTGTATATAATTTAATATTCGATGCTAATTATAAAAAATTAGGGAAACGTGTCGGCAACAAAATGAAAACAATCGCACAAGCGATTCAGAAATTTTCATATATAGATTTTGAGTACCTGAAATCAGGAAATTCGATTTTATTATTTGATGTTAATATATTTTTGGAAGATGTTATTTTCACAAGAAAGCCTAAAACTGACATTGTACTTGAAAGCAAAGGATCCATGACTGTTATTCTTGATACATACATTGATCAAGACTTGCTCATGGAAGGTTTAATGCGTGAAGTAATAAGCAAATTACAAAAACTAAGAAAAGATTTAGGTTTGGATATAACTGACCGAATAGATATAATGTTTGATTCCTCATCTGAAACATTACTTCAAGCTATAAAATTGTATGAAAACACAATAAAAGAAGAAGTATTGGCAATCAATTTTATAAATTCTAACATTAAAACTGGTGATTTAATTGAAATTGATCATTTTATTCTTAAAATTAAAATACAAAAAACCAAATAGCAACAATTGGTTTAAATTGAATTTTACAGTAAGACAGAATTGAGAAAAACATTATCTTTAACATCTTCAATAAGAGAGGATTCAGCTTTAAATTTATATTCTTTTCCATTAAGCCAGAATTCAATCTCATAAGCATGCAACATATGATAACAATTTACTGCTGATGATAGATTCAATTTTTCTTTTGTAAAAAGATCAAAAAACAATTCTCCCATTGAGTATAGCTTATCTCCAACCACAGGGTGACCCTCCAGGGCAAGATGTGCTCTTATTTGATGTTGGCGGCCGGTCTTAGGCTTGCACAGGATTAAAGTTTGATTTTTTTCTTTATAGTATTTTATTGGAATAAATTTAGTTTCAGATTTTAAGCCATTAATACTATCTTCAATCATTTTAATCGAAACCAATCCTTGTTTTCCCTGTAATCTTAAAGAGCGCACACAGGAAATAGTATTCAACATGCAACCAGTCACTAAGGCAAGATATGATTTCTTGATTTTTGCAAGAAAAAAATCATTTCTAATTTTAATTTCAGTATCATGGTTTTTAGCACAAATAAGTATTCCAGTTGTTTCTTTGTCTAATCGATGGCATGGTTTAATATTTTGGTTTGGATATTTTTTTTTAAGCCAATTTGTCAACGTGCCATATGTGTATTCGGCGGTCGGATGAATCAGTAAATTAGGTGGCTTATTTAAAATTAATAAATTATCATTTTCAAATATGATTGGAATTTTGATTTCTTCTATTTTTTTTATATAATCAGATCTTAAGTCAGGTTTTGTGATTTCGACTATATCGCCTGGTTTTAAACACTGAGAAGACTTAAGCAGAGATCCTGAAATTTTAAAATATCCCCGCCTGATCATTATTTGTATCTTATTTCTTGAAATTGTTTTCAGGAAATAAGTCAAGCAAAAATCAGCACGTGTGTTTTCAATGACATTGTTTGGAATTTTCCAAAATCTCACAATTTCATTATCTGGCCAAGACATTTTCAGAAAATAGTTCAATTTTTGAAATAAAACAATTTATCAATGTTTGATATTACATAAATATTGATTCTCAATTTAATCAATATTCAAGACTTGTTTTTTAAACATTAACAATTGGTATCGTCTCATTTTGTTAGTTGTTGATTTCTTTCGTTTATAACTTGTACAAATTGCATAAATTGTATATAACGGTGTATATACAAAAAAAAATAACAATCAGCTATATTGATTATTTTATGGATACGTTGACTTACGCAGTCATAAATAAAGCACTTATGTCTACCTCAAAAGCACCCACGTTTACCTTATATGAATACCGCGTTTCTCCATTTTGTGTTTCAATTCGAATAGCGCTTCAAGAATGCGGAGCAAATTTCACATCAAGAGAGGTAAATCCGGATAAAAATAGAACAGTTGCTTTTTTGAAAAGAAGCCCATTTGGCAGATTACCTGCTTTGGTAGAACACCGTCCAAGCGGTGAGTTGTCAATATTTGAATCATCGGCAATTTTGCTTTTTCTATCAGAACGTTTTAATGATTCTTCGTTAAGTTTTAGCAATTTAAGCTCCAAAGCTCAGACTTTATCATGGTTAAGTTTTATATCTTCAGGATTTAGTGAAATATTGTGGAAAATTTTGGTTGAAACTTATACCTGTAACGGTGAGCAAAAAAACATAATCAATTCATTTCAGGATGAGTTAGAATTTCAATTAGATACATTGGATAAACATCTAACACGACGTGCATTTTTGGTGGGTGATTATTCTGTTGCTGATACATTGGCAACACCGCTTCTGGATTTATTAGAATATGTTAAAACATTGGATCTTGATGCATATCCCCGAATTATTTCATGGCGTGACCGATTGAGACTTAGACCTTCATACAAAGGAGCATGGCCATCCGAAAAACAGATTGGTTGTTAACATTGTTTCAATGTCTAGAAGTTTATAATTTGTCAATTTTGTCTTATTTTTATTAAATTCAATTTATAACTTAAAAATCCAACTGTTGTCATGATTACCAAAGGAATTAAGCTTACCATACGGTCTGTTTTATTTCCGCCCAGGTTCGACCAACAACAATAAAAAAGTATAAAGCATGATACGAATCCAAGGAAAGAAATTATAACATTTTTATATTCTTTTCTTGAAAGACTAACGTTGGCAACGGCTAAAAGTGTTAGAAAATAAGCTGCTCCAACTCCCAAAACCGTGAATGCAAACAAGGTTTGAATATTATTCATAAAACACAGCAATACCCAAACCACTATTCCATGAACAATTGCTGTTTCAACTTTTCCTAGATTTGAAAGTGCAATTATATTTGTTATGTTTCCAAGTAATATTCCAAATAGGCTATTGGCATAACATAGCAATACGGATCCGATAATTATAATATTTATTACCAAAAGTGTGCTTAATGAAAAATTTAAATAATTCGCGAAAGCAATGGCTCCATTTGCTGATAAATTAGTTGCTCCCATTATTTGCAATAACCCAAAATGAAAAATCATGTACAAAATAGTGGTTATAAAAAAAGCCGTAAGCATAACTTTTCCAACGGACTTCGGGCCTTCTTTTAACAAATGACTCAAAGAACAACATGATTCAAACCCCAAATATCCAAATATCACTGTTGGTATAGTGAGATGAATTTTTTTAATATCTACGAAATCGTATTGTATATCGTAATGCGAATTACAAATTGTTAATAATATTACCATTATAATGGGAATCAATTTCAACACAGTTGCAAATACCTGAATTTTACTAATAACATTAAGTGATAAAAGATTTAACAATGAAAAAAAAGCTAAAATTAATGCATTGGCGATAAATGGATGCTGTAAAAAGAAAATAATTCCAAGCTTATCCGCAATACCATCACGGAGTAAAATTGTTATTGTTGATGAAGTTCCCATTGTGTAACCTAAAAGATAGAGCCAATGTGCCAAGAATCCAAAGTTTTCACTTAAACCATTTTTGCAATAATTATAAAAACCTCCCGAATCTGGAAATAAGATTGAAGCATGAGCAATTCCCCATACTATAGGAAATATAATCAATGCCGCTAACGGCCAAGCAATAAAACTTGAAGATCCACTTATAAGAGTCATGGACTGTGGACCTGCAAAAATTCCACCACCTATAATAATATTAACACTCATTAAAACCGCAGTCCAAAATGGGATTTTTTGATATTTGCTCATTTTTTTGTTTAAGATTTGCCCGAAATTAAGTCAATGCCATTGGTTTACTTTATTTTTTATTTATCGCAATAGTGTATTTTCATTTAGTCATTTTTAAAATTTTTAAATCGAAGACAATTTTTCTAATCTGATTTGACCGGAATTCATTGATTTTATTTGCACTTCATCGTTTTCAATTTCTCTTGTTCCAATTATTAAGACTTCTTTTGTTTTTAATCGATTAGCTCGACGCATTTGAGATTTTACGCTTTTGATTTTATGCTCAAAATCAATATACAAACCCCTATTTCGTAATTTAAACAATAATTCAAATGCCTTTTTTCTGCCAGGTTCATCTGCATAAATTATTGCTAAATCTGGTGTATTTGAGTCTAAATTTAATTTTTCTTTTTCTAATAACAAAAGAATTCTCTCAAGTCCCGCCGCCATGCCTATTGCTGGCACATCAGGACCTCCCAATGCGTGAGATAATCCATCATACCTTCCTCCGCCTGCAATGGCATTTTGAGATCCAAGGCCCGATTCTGATACAAATTCAAACACTGTTTTTGTATAATAATCAAGTCCGCGCACTAAAGTTTTTGATACTTTGAATGGTATTTTTAAATTTTTGAGACCTTCTTGAACCTCATTGAAACGTTTTATTGATTTTGAATTTAAGAAATCTAAAATATTTGGAGCAAATTGAGTCATTCTTTTGCAGGTAATATTTTTACAATCCAAAAGTCTTAATGTGTTTTTATTAAATCTTTTTTTGCAAAAATCGCAAAATTCATCTATAACAGGTCTAAATTGTTTCTTGAATGATTGAAGATATTTTTTGCGTTCTTCGGGTTCACCTAAATCATTTATCAGTAGTTTTACGGAACTTTTTAATGGTAGGTTAGACAACCAATCATATATCATTGCTAAAAACTCTATATCTACTGTGGACGTATCGGAACCGACAAATTCGGCACCAATTTGGCAAAATTCCCGAAAACGCCCCCTTTGCGGACGCTCTTTTCTAAACATTGAGCCAATATAGAAAACTTTCGATTCTGTTTCATTTGAAATTAATTTATTCTGTATTAGTGCTCGAATTACGCCAGCTGTTCCTTCTGGCCTAGCGCAAATAATTTTCCCGTCATCATTATTGAATGTGTACATTTCTTTAGTAACAATATCCGAGCCCTTTCCGGCACTGCGTATGAAAATATCAATTTCTTCAAGAATAGGTGTTTGAACTTCCGAAAATCCATACCTCCTAAAAACATTTGCCGCAGTGGAATTAACATAATGCCTAGTTAGAATTTCATCAGAAAAAATATCATTCATTCCTTTCATATTTTACAAATTGCATAAATAATATTTTTGTTCAATTGGCACAAATTGTACAAATATTATTGCAAAGCATCTAATAAATTATTCTTTCCAATTTTTTCCTTAATTGAAATTTGAAAACATTGATTTTGTTGCAAGTCAAGCATTTTGACAAATTTCTTTTTTAAATTCTCACGTTTTGATATTGAAATTTTATCAATCTTTGTCATGACTATTATGTAATTATGAGACATGAGTCTGATTTTACCACTTAATTCGATATCTTCATTACTCAAATCACGCCTGCAATCTAATAAGTGAATTAGAAATTTAAATTTTTTATTATCAACCAAATAGTTTCTTAAAAGCAAGGATAGATTATATTTATCAGAATGAGGCAAATTAGCATAACCGTACCCGGGAAGATCAATGAGTGCTATTGGAATTTTTTTCAAAGATGCTTCAAAAAAATTAATTGCCCTCGTCCTTCCTGGAGTTTTTGAAACTCTTGCTAAATTATTATTATTTGTCAAAAAATTAATTAAAGAGGATTTGCCTACATTTGAGCGTCCAAAAAAAACTATTTCATGTACTTCGTTTTTTGAAAAGTTCATTGCTGACTGAGTATTAATTATGGAAGATTTAAACTGAGCTTTTTCAAATTTATGAATTTCCATAACTATGTAATCCATTTGCAAACCAACCTAGATTTACGCCCAAAAATCCTGCAATAATTATAAAGAAACCTAAAATACCTATAATTGCAGATTTTGTACCCACCCAATTCCTAGTAAGTCTGGTATGCAAATACATTGCATATGTAATCCAGATTACTAAAGCACCTGTTTCTTTTGGGTCCCAACCCCAATATCTTCCCCATGCATAATGAGCCCAGAGAGCACCAGTTACCAAAACTATAGCCATTAAAATAAACGAAATCAATATGTTGGTATATGCTATGTGATCTAATTGCTCCAATGAAGGAATTAAAGATCGGATTTTAACTGGAAAAAAATATGTTAATATAACAAAGATTAATATTGCAAACAAAAATCCAGTTAAACTTAAATTCCACTTAGTCACTGTTCCGTTTATTAAAATAATTCCAAAACTGCCAACAATCGCCAAAATCGTATATAAAACGATTTTACTTATAGGAATTCGATCCTTGTTTTTCAATACATACAAAAAACTTGACATCGCTCCCAATGTTCCAGCTGAATATGCAACGGATGCGCTTACTACGTGCAACATAATCCACCAACTTTTTAGCGCTGGGACAAGAGGTTTTATGGTGGAATCAGTCAAAGAAGAAATTCCAAGTGCAGTTACTGCCAATAAAAGTGAAAACACATTCAAGAATCGAGGTTTCCATTTTATTTCACAAACCAAAAATACAAAAACCATTCCCCAGCTCATGTAAATTATTATTTCATACAAATTCGACCATGGTGGATGTTGTGTGACTATTTTCCAATACAGTGCACTTTTATTGACAATTTTTGTTCCGGTGGCTAACTGATAAGCGTTTAATTCAACTAGTCCTGATTCAAACCATCGAATTGCCATTCCGAGGGTTTGAGTTAAAAATCCAAATGCCGATAACGTCGTTGCGATGCGCCTTACCCATTCACGATTAAACCCTAAATTCAATACATAAATAAAAAGAGCAAAAACATAACAAGCGGCACATATGCTATAAAAATTTATACTGGTTAACAATTTGTTCAAACTCCTTTTTGAATGCTTGTGGATATCTGTTGCAAATCCCTGCTAGGATTAATTCAAAACGTTCACTGGATGTTGGAATTGCTTTAGCATAATAGCGTCTTTGATTCATTCCAAAAGTAATATACAAACCAATAAACATTATAGCAAACCCCGTAAAAACAATAGAAATTCCTGGAGACTTTGTAACACTAATTCCGGTGGAGAAATTCCAATCTAAGCCATTGAATATTATATTGAATTTTCCATTTCGAACTTCTGCATCAAATTCTGGATATTTCTTGAACACTACAAACTGAGAATTGTCATGTTCCAATCTTATCGCACTGCCAAAATTTGCATAATCTTCAAAATATTCGAGAATTTTAATTTTATCGGCAAAATCATTTGTTCCCTTAATCTGTACAGTTTCCCCAATTTGAATATGATAATTTGTAAATTTATCTTCATTATCTTTGCCTCGATTAGCTACTGATATATTTATTGATTTTGGTTTTCCAATTGTATTATAAGATGATTGATAAAATGTATAACCGCCGTATTCCAATGGCTCATTTACCTTAATTGTTTTATTTATAATCGAGCTTTTATTATCGTCAAGTGAATAAATAGACAAATCTGATTCATATTCAAATGGACTTTCATCAGTATGTGTTTTTAACTTAAATTGGTTGCAATGAACAAGAAAATTAAGCTGATGTAATTTGTTTATTTTGCCAGCGTTGTTTATTAATACATTTTGACTTGATTTCCCCTCTTGAATATTCATTAATCCACTAATTCCAAGTTGAGTTACAATAATAGAACCAAACATTATAAACAAAAGTGCGCTATGAACTATATAAACTCCACATCTCGCAAAGGGATGTTGCTCGTAAAAAAAATACTGAATTCCATTTTCTTTCCATGTTTCTTCATTTTTTGAAAATAAAGGAATTTTGAGATGTTTTACGTTTAAAACTTTTTTTTGGGATGCTTTTTTGAAAATAGAATCGTTTATTTTTTTAAGTGGTCTTTTTGCATCTATCCAAATGTTTGGGAGACGAGCAATGGAACAAGCAATTAGATTTAATGCTAATAATAATATTAAAACTCCAAACCACCATGAATGATAAACGTCATACATTTCAAATAATAAAAAAATTTTGGCTATAATTGGGCTTGTGATATTTGCGAAATGATCTTCCAATAATGCAGTTTGATCCCAAAACATTCCCGAAAAAAGAGCAATTCCCAGTCCGATAAAAATTGCTATAGTTAATTTTAATGAAACAAATAGGCGAAAATTTAAGGCATACAGGCGATTCATCTATGTTGATACGTATTCTTATTTAAATTCCTACTCAATCCCTTCTTTTAATATTTTTAATGATATTTTAATTAACGTACTTATGTTTTTCGAACTCTTTAAAAATATCACTTTTTTAAGTTTTTTAACAAATATTTTTTTTAGATTTATAATGTCAATTTTAACCTCATCAATTTTGAGTTTGGTTTTGTTTCCTTTATTTATACATATGTTGCATAAATTTAATATTGGACAAGAAGTTCGACATGATGGACCAAATAATCATCTTCAAAAACAGGGGACTCCGACTGCTGGTGGATTTTTGATTTTACTAAACATATCCGCAACGACTTTATTGTGGGCCGATTTGACTCATGTTGGGATCTGGCTTTTGATGATGATTTTGATTGGATATGGAACGATTGGTATTTTCGATGATTATAGAAAAATAAAATGTAAAAATTCACAGGGTATTTCTGGCCGTTGGAAATTATTTTGGCAATCAATGATTGGGATATTTGTTTTTTTGATTTATGCTCTCGATTTTTCATCTATGCCATTTTCTTCTGTAATAAATATTCCATTTATTTCTCATAAAATATTTTATTTACAGATTCCAATGGGATTATATGCAATGCTGTCTATATTTGTTTTATTAGGGACATCTAATGGCGTAAATTTAACTGATGGGCTTGATGGATTGGCGATTGTTCCAGTCATTATCAGCAGTATTGTTTTTTCATTTTTTGCGTATATTGCCGGGTCAAATTTGTTAAATTATTTTGATGTGGTTCAGGTTGCCGGGGTGCAGGAATTGACTATCTTTTGCGGTGCGATGATTGGAGCTGGAATTGGATTTCTTTGGTATAACACATATCCGGCATTAATTTTTATGGGCGATACTGGTTCATTGTCATTAGGAGGAGTTTTGGGTTTACTCTCTATCTTAACCAAAACTGAATTAATTTCTATTTTTTTACATGGAGTATTTTTAATTGAAATTATCAGTGTCATGATCCAAGTATTATCGTTCAGATTTTTAAGCGGAAAAAGAATTTTTAAAATGGCACCGATTCATCATCATTTTGAATTACTTGGCTGTCCGGAACCAAGACTCATTGTGCGTTTTTGGATACTTGGTATATTTTGTGCTTTTTGGGGGATTGTTTCATTGATAATTAAATTGAATCTTGAACAATAGGGACGTATTATGAAATTTGCTATCGCCGGCAATGCTAATTCGGGTCAATCCGCTTATCGTTTTTTGATTAGTCGTAACCAGAAAGTGGAAATCTTAGATGATAAAAATAAAAATTTAAAACCAGAAATAATTGCCAAATTTGACATAGTGATACTATCGCCAGGAATCCCAAGGAATCATCCTGCTGTGCTTTTTGCAATAATGATAGGAATTCCGATTTGGAACGAGATAGAGCTTGCGATTTCTTTTTTAAAAAAAAGCTGTTTCATTGGCGTAACTGGAAGCAACGGAAAATCCACCACCGTTGCTCTTCTTGGGCATATTTTGAAATTACTAGGTTCTAATGTTTTTATTGGTGGTAATTTCGGTATTCCATTGTGCAACATATTTGAGATAAGTGATAAGATTGGTGATATAAAATATATTATATTAGAATTATCCAGCTTTCAACTTGAGACTATTAGTAGTCTATATCTCGATATTGCTATTTTACTAAATTTATCTCCAAATCACATGGATAGATATTCAACATTGAATGAATATTATGCAGCAAAATTGAAAATTTTCAATTTTTTAAAATCTTCTAATGGAAAAATTACGTTTCCTGGTAACTTGTTATTAGATAATTTTAAATCCGCAAAAAAAATATTTGGTGATCATAATAATCAAAATATCAACGCCGCAATAATGTCTGCGAAATTACTAGATGTGCCGAACGATGTCATACAGGAAGGCTTAAACACGTTCTCGGGATTATCTCATAGATTAGAGATTCTTGGTTATAAAAAAGGAGTTTGCTGGGTAAACGATTCAAAAGCCACAACGGTTGACTCTGTTGTGTCTGCGTTGCGATGTTTTGATCATGGTGTTCATCTAATTTTAGGTGGTGTTGGAAAAGGGGTTGATTACAGTTTACTGATTGATGCGGCTGGTAATTGTGTACGTAATGTTTATTTAATCGGAAATGAGGCTTTAAATATAGAAAAAGCTTTTAATGAGAATTCTAACATTAAAAGCTTTTTATCAATCACTCTAGAAAATGCAGTACACTTAGCCTCTAAACTATCAAATCCTGGAGATACGATACTGTTATCTCCAGCTTGTGCAAGCTATGATCAATTTATAAATTTTGAGCATCGAGGAAATGCGTTTAAGGAATTATTTCGTGCTTTCTAAATTTATTTTAATAATCAGTGCCTGTTTGATAACATTAGGGTTAACTTTTATATATTCCAGCTCTTGTGTCATTGCTTATTCAGAATACAATGATGCCGCTTTTTTTTTAAAACGACAGTTCGTTTTTTTATTAATTGGAATTATTGTAATTTACAAAACTATCAATTTAAAAATGGAATATTATAAACAATATGCAGATTATCTTTATTTTTCTT
>JAHFEE010000022.1 GCA_023248655.1 Myxococcales bacterium | reverse complement strand
AACTACCAGAAGAATGTAAGGCATTAAATTGGGAAAATTTTAAATCAACCGAAGAAACAGTTTGGGCAATGCTTAAAACTTGCTATGATCCAGAAATACCAGTTAATATAGTGGACCTTGGCTTGATTTACGAAGTTGTCATCCTTGAGTGCAATGTAAACGTAGTAATGACCCTCACTGCGCCCGGATGTGGCATGAGTGAGATTATATGTAAAGATATTGAATTTAAATTAACACAAATTCCAAATATTAGCAAAGTTTGCATTGATTTAATATTTGATCCACCATGGAGTCAGGATAAAATGTCAGAAATGGCTAAATTTAAACTTGGATTAATATGAATAAGTTCTAATTTGAACGCTTTATTTTAATTTTAGAAGAATCCGGAATGTAGCTCAGTTTGGTAGAGCACTTGGTTCGGGACCAAGAGGTCACAGGTTCAAATCCCGTCATTCCGATATTTGTGATATTTATGAACACTGTAATACTTAGGATCAATTAGGCGTATTTACCTATTTTGACATAAGTGCAAGTAAGAATAATACAATAATTCACAGAATTTTGTATTTATTGCAATATTCTCAGTAATAACTGGTATTATATTTAAATGAACACAGGATTAACAAATTCATCCACAGAGGGAATTCTATTAGTAAATAAAAAAAAAGGACTTACTTCGTTTGATGTTATTCGGGAAATTCGTAAAAAATTTAAAACTCGTTCAGTTGGCCATACTGGAACTTTGGATCCATTTGCAACGGGTTTATTGATTTTGTTATTAGGTCGATATACTCGATTGGCTAATTTAATCAGCAATCAAAACAAAACCTATGAAGCCGAAATTTATCTAGGAAAAAGCACGGACACTGATGACCCCGAAGGAAAAATTACACAAGAGCGAAATGTTAGTTATTTGAAAGAAAAAAATATTTTAGAGGTAATAAAATCTTTTCATGGAATTCAGTTTCAAATACCTCCCAATTATTCAGCAATTTCAATTGCAGGAGAGCGGTGTTATGAAAAAGCACGACGCGGTGAAACGATAGAACACACACAAAGAACAATTGAAATATTTGATATAAATATTTTATCGATAAAATATATCAATTCATTTATAATTGTGAATGTTAAATTGTTGGTTTCAAAAGGTACTTATATTCGTTCTTTAGCTAGGGACATTGGGAAAAGACTCAATGTTCCATCACACTTATTTAAATTAAACAGAACACAAGTTGGAAATTATAATCTTAGTGAAGTAGATGAGAAAATAAAATCTGATGTTTGCTCAATTAAAGGTATTGAATTAATTTTAATAAATGAAAAAATTGCTTTTGAATTAAAACATGGAAGACAAGCAGAAATTTCCTTGAATGCATCAAATAGCTTAGAATTTAATAGCAAAGACGATAAAAACAACAATACGGTAAGACTGGCTCATGTACTTGGGAGACCGATTGCACTTATTAAAATTCAAAAAAATTTAATGATTCCAATTCGCATTTTATAGAATACGAATTTTACTGCTAGTTTTCAGTTGACAAAAATTGTTAATTCGTTCATTATTGTAAAATTAACTAAACAGAGGTATTGAGTTTCTAGATTTTGCCTCTAATTTTGAGCTTTGACTCTTATCTGGTTTTAGTTAAAAGCGGAGTAATCGTGAAGCCTATTGCGACTGAAATTCAACAAAACTTCGCAACCCGTAAAAATTTCGCAAGAATTCGAACCAAATTGGAAATTCCTAGCTTAATTGACATTCAGCGTAAAAGTTATGAAAAGTTTCTACAAGCAGATGTTCGAGGTGCGCGCGAAAATATTGGGTTGCAATCAGTGTTTAATTCTGTTTTCCCAATCAAAGATTATAACGGAGCGATTTCCTTGAGCTTCGGTAGTTATAGTCTAGAGGGACCAAAATACGATGTAGACGAATGTCGATCGCGTGGAATGACTTTTGCGGCTCCAGTTAAGGTTCTTATAAGTTTGATGCTGTGGGATAAAAATGAATTAACCGGAGATCTGTCTATTCGAGGTATAAAGGAACAAAGTGTTTACTTTGGAGAAATTCCATTGATGACCGATTTTGGCACCTTTATAATAAATGGCACCGAACGTGTTGTCGTCTCTCAATTGCACAGAAGTCCTGGAGTTTTTTTCGACAGTGATCACGGAAGAACCCATGCTTCTGGTAAATTTTTATACAGTGCACGAATAATACCATACAGAGGTTCATGGTTGGATTTTGAATTTGACCATAAAGATTTAATTTATTGCAGGATTGATAGACGTAGAAAAATTTTTGTAACTACCCTGTTAAGAGCGTTAGGTTGTTCCACTGAAGAATTGTTATCTTATTTCTACAAAACCGAAACTCTTCTTGTGGGCAGAATAGATGGTTTCTTTAATAAAGTAGCAGATTTTGAATTACTTTTAGGTCAACGAGCAACCAGAGACATTAATCACCCGATTACGAATGATTTAATAGTTCAAAAAGGTCGTAAATTTACTCAAAATTCTATCCTGAAGATGAAAGATGCCAAAATAGAAACTATTAGGCTGGATAATGAAGAAGTTGAAAAATTAATATCTGCAAAAGCAGTAATTAGTGATACATCAGGAGAGGTTATTATTGGCTGCAATGAGAAACTAACTCTTAGCATTCTTTCTAAAATTGAGAATTTAGGCATCAAGGAAGTAGAAGTACTTTTTATTGATGGTTTAAATGTTGGTTCTTATCTACGTGACACAATAGTGCAAGATAAAATTACAAATAAAAATGAAGCCCTTTTAGAATTATATCGTAAAATGCGACCCGGAGATTCTCCAACCATTGAAGCGGCCGAAAGTTTACTTTATAATTTATTCTTTAATCCAGACCGCTACGACTTATCTGAAGTTGGTAGATTGAAATTTAATCATAAATTTTCACTAAGCGAAAAATTGGATAATAAAATTTTAACAAAAAGAGATATCTTGGAAGTCGTTAAATATCTTATAGAACTTCGTAATGGAAATGGATCGATTGATGATATTGATCATCTTGGAAATAGGCGCGTTAGATCAGTTGGAGAATTGGTTGAAAATCAATACCGTATCGGACTTGTAAGAATGGAACGTGCCGTTAAAGAGCGAATGAGTGTTCAGGAAATTGAAACATTAATGCCGCATGATCTTGTGAACAATAAGCCAGTAACCGCAGTTATAAAAGAATTTTTCGGATCTTCTCAATTGTCTCAATTCATGGATCAAACAAATCCACTGTCTGAAATAACACATAAAAGAAGATTATCTGCACTGGGGCCCGGCGGTCTAACAAGAGAAAGAGCCGGATTTGAAGTTAGGGATGTTCATCCTACTCATTATGGACGCATTTGTCCAATTGAAACTCCAGAGGGACAGAACATAGGATTAATCGCGTCCTTGTCTACTTTCGCAAGAGTGAATGATTATGGTTTTGTGGAAACTCCGTATAGGAAAGTTGAAGATGGGCATGTTTTAGATGAAATTGTTTATCTTTCCGCACTTCAAGAGGAAAACGAAGTCATTGCACAGGAAAATTCTAAAATCGATTTAAAAACAGGAGCCTTATTGGATACGTTCATTCAAGTTCGTCGTTCAGGAGAAACGACTTTAGTGAAGCCAGTAGAAGTTACCTTGATGGATGTATCTCCAAATCAGTTGGTTTCCGTTGCTGCGGGTTTAATACCCTTTCTTGAACACGACGACGCTAATCGTGCGCTTATGGGTTCAAACATGCAGCGCCAAGCAGTTCCACTTATACGTTCAGATTCTCCACTGGTTGGGACAGGCATGGAGAAGGTTGTGGCACGTGATTCTGGGGTTTGCAAGATTGCAAAAAGAGATGGGGTAGTTGATTATGTTGATGGATCGAGAATAGTTATTCGTGTAAATGCTGATGAGATCAATGACGCAGGATCGCAAGTTGATATTTACAAACTAAGCAAATTTCAAAGATCTAACCATAACACTTGTTTTAATCAAAAACCTATCGTTTCGATTGGCAATAGAATTAAAAAAGGAGACGTTATTGCCGATGGTCCATCTACTGATTGCGGGGAACTTGCACTTGGAAGAAATGTTATTGTTGCATTCATGCCTTGGAATGGATACAATTTTGAAGATTCGATACTAATTAGCGAAAAACTTGTAAAAGAAGATATTTATACCTCTGTACACATAGAAGAATATGAATGTGTTGCCAGAGATACAAAACTTGGATCAGAGGAAATCACAAAAGACATTCCAAATGCTGGCGAGGAGAGCTTGGTAGATCTGGATGAGTCAGGAATTGTGAGAATTGGAGCAGAGGTAAGGGCTGGAGATATTTTGGTAGGAAAAATTACACCAAAAGGTGAAAGTCAACTTTCTCCAGAAGAAAAGCTTTTGCGAGCAATTTTTGGAGAAAAAGCAGGAGAAGTTAGAGATACGAGTCTAAGGATGCCTCCTGGCACAAATGGTACAATTATAGATGCTAAGATTTTCACAAGAAAAGGAATTGAAAAAGACGTCCGCTCTAAGGCGAATGACCAAGAAGCTGAGATTCAATTGTTAAAGGATCAAAACGGGGAGATCCGAGCAATTGTAAATTCTAGTACAGAACGCATGATTGAATTATTGATTAACCGTATAGCGATTAATAAATTGATAGATAACAAAGGTAAGATTTTAATAAAAAAAGGGGACGAATTAACCAGATCCGTCTTATTTGAAATTGATTGGAAATATTATGGAGATATTCCGATTTCTGATACATTGATATCGGAACGCATACAAAAAATAATTAAAACAGTGACCAATCAAATAGAGCAAATTAAAATTTCATTCGGAGAGAAAATAGACAGATTGAAAGATGGAGACGAATTGCCTCCTGGTGTTATCAAGCTTGCTAAAATATATGTAGCGGTTAAACGCAAAGTTCAACCAGGCGATAAGATGGCTGGTAGACATGGAAATAAGGGCGTGGTTTCTCGCGTTCTGCCGGAGGAAGATATGCCATATCTGTCAGACG
>JAHFEE010000001.1:39702-58018 GCA_023248655.1 Myxococcales bacterium | reverse complement strand
ACCAAAAGTAATAGTTTTAATCTCACTAATCCTAGCTTGAAACATCAAATTCCATGGATATATTGCAAATATTGAAGCAATAGCTAAAAGCAACCCAGACTTATTAAGCACACCATTTAGAGACATTTGATGTTTAGTTGGAATAGATTCTGTACCATTGAAAGCTTTCGATAAAATAGGATTAGATGATCTCATACCTACTAATAAGTAACCAAGAATAATAAATAGTCAAGCCAATGTCTTAATTATACTTATTTATTACTTATATGAAAGTTGATCAGATGTGAGAATAAAATTGTCCCACAATATTCAAAATCACAATTGTAAAATTTGTATCGATGTAATACTTACAAATTAAAAAATAATAAATATGCAAAAAATTCAAATATATACTGATGGCTCTTGTTTAAGAAACCCTGGCCCAGGTGGATGGGCTGCTCTTATAATTACAAATGGCACTAAAAAAATTATAAGCGGAAGAGAAATGACGACAACCAATAATAGAATGGAGCTAAGATCAGTTATTGAAGGCCTTTCGGCTCTCAATGCAACAACTTTTGCAATAGAATTATTTTCAGATAGTCGTTATGTTATACACGGAATAACAAATTGGATCAATAAATGGCAGCTTAATAATTGGAAAACAAGCACCAGAAATCCAGTTGAAAATCAGGAATTATGGAAACAATTAATCATCCTATCCAAAACGCGTAACATTAATTGGATTTGGGTAAAGGCTCATTCTGGCCACTTGAACAATGAATTAGTTGATAAAATCGCAAGAAAAGAAGCTACTCTAGCTTCCGTGGAATAAGTGCAAAATGATAATTGTTACATTGCGGAACTATGTGCACTTAAGCCGGTGGATATTCGTTCTGCATTTAGCCAAAAGTTTTCAATATCATACAAAGATCTGATCGAGTTGAGAAATAAATGAATCACGATATCACCATAATCGATCAAAACCCATAAACCATTCTCGGTACCCTCTACTCCTATAGGTTTTCGATTCAATTTGGTCATTTCTGATAAAATATTCTTAGAAATAGCTTGAACTTGTTTAGTGCTCTGAGCTTCAGAGATTAATATATAATCTGTATAACTGACTACTTTACTAACTTTTAAAACAACCGTATTTTCTGCTTTTTTCTCATCCGCAAAAAGTACTGCTTGTTTAATTAATTGCAATGAATCCATATTTTAAAGTTTTTAAATAAGCTAACTATTTACTCACTGTCATAGATCGTAATTTAACATTAAATTTTAACGCCTTGTTCGGACCAACAAATGGCCCCGCGCCTCTCTCTCCGTAGGCTAATTTACTAGGTAGGTACAATTCCCACTCTGAGCCCACAGTCATCAATCTAACTGCTTCCGTTATCCCTGGAATTGCTGTCGAAAGCGTAAACATGGCAGGCTTTCCGGTTGTACCCGTTCCATCGAATGGCTTCCCATCGAGAAATGTCCCATGATATTCTACGTTCACCTTATCTGCATAAGTAGCCCTCTCGCCTTTTCCTTCTTTAATAACCTTATATTGTAATCCGCTTGGCAGGGTAACTACTCCAGGTTTTTCTTTATTCTTCGCGAAAAATTCTTCCGCTTCTTTAGCATTTTTACTACTGGCTTCCTCTATTTCTTTTTTTCGTTTTTCCATCATTGAGGCTCTAAATTTAGTCATTACTTCTCGAACTTCGGTTTCGGTCAAGGCCGACTTCCATGATCTATCAACTCCTTGTTTAAATGCGTTGATATATATCTCTCGATCAATTTGAATGCCTTGTTCGGTAAAACTTCTTCCAGCACTATAGCCAAGAATATAACTGACTTTTTCTTTCTCATTCTTTAGGTCGCCTGATTTAACTGCAACAGGTCCATGTTCTTGATTGCACGCAGCAACACAAAAAATCAACGCAGAAAATCCGACCAATTTCCTCATTTCCTCTCCATGTATCAATTTACTTATAATACCCACTGGTATAATTTTTTATGAATATTTATAAATTTACGGAAATAATTCAAACATATTTCTTAATTTTACAAAATACCTATTTCGTGACACAATATTTAGATGGCAAAAAGTCCACTAAAAGATAAAGATTTTATTCCAAATAATGAATCTCTTTCAATAATACTAACTAACCGATGGTCGCGGTATCAGGAAACAATTCTAGAACTCGCAAAACGAAAACTTTTCCCAGAAATGTATTGGTATGGACCATCCAGCGGATGGGCACCGCGTTTTTGTATAGGAGATGTAACTGTTTGCGGAATTTATTTAGCACAAAATCCGTTAATGGGACTGGTGGGTGTTGGAGACAAGGTAGGTGTTTCTTTAGATATGGATCAAGGTTTAACACCGAGAGCTCGTGCTCTCTATGAAATGACGCCCAAAAAAGGTCCGTTGCGCTGGATTGAAGCGCAATTAGCAACAAGAGGTGATCTTGAGGCTTTCTTATCATTGGTCGACGGAAAACTTAGAGCTCTGTTTTTGGATGGAATTATGCCAAAAAATATATCGTCAAGTGTTAGAATTAAAAAAAAACCTATTTCAAATCCAGCCAAGGAACCCGGTAAACCTGGACGTAAGGCCATTAAACCAGTTAAATTAAAAGAGACTCCTATTCAAAATGGGCCTCCAAGTCAATTTAATATTCAGTCAATATTAAAATCCGGGAAAGGCTAATTTTTTAAAACAGTTTTTATTTGCCCTTCAAACATAGATAATGCTTTTTGAATTGTAGGGTCAGAATGTGCTACAGCTTCTATTTCTTCTTGCTCAATTTTTGCTTTTGTTTTTCTTTGAGAATAAATACTTTCGCTTAATACAATATCTGGAATTAGATTTAAGTATTTTTTACACAACAGTCTAAAGGAATCTACTTTCAGTATCTCTTGAATCCTTAAAAAGTGAAGCCTTTGGTCGAATTCAAATATTCCACGAGGATTAAATCTTGCATGTTCCAAATGGCATGCAATTATAGGCATTTCTTCTCTAATTGCTTGAACAAATTCTTGCCAATTATCAGAGTTATCTTTAATTGTTTCATTTAAAATCGCCTCATCTCTTTCTGGTAGATTTTGCTTAAATCTAGATAAAGACTCAAGTCGTAAAATTGCATTATTGATTTCATCCATTTGAGTTAATCTTGAATTATCGGTCATTTTCAAAAAAGCCAACTCTAAAACAAGTCTAGGATTATCCGTTGCTCTAATATTATCAGATGCTTCGATCGCAATTGTTAAAAACTGTTGCAGCTCTGAGATATTGTATTTTTTTGCTATTTGATCAATTTTTAAAGATTGTTCTTTGTTTAGATCTGAAACCTCAGCCGCAGACCCAATAATTCTTGAAACGCAAAAATGCCTAAATTGCAACGCTATGCTATCAAGCAATTTTTTATAATCCGCTCCGGTTAAAATTGCTTTATTGGAAATTTTTAATGCTTGATCAATGTCTCCTTTTAATAGCGAAGTTGTTAAATTAAACAATATGTCATAATCAACTATTCCAAGTACTTCAATCACATTTTGAGCGGTTATCTTTCCTTCGGAAAAATTTGTCACCTGATCAAGAAGACTCAACGCATCTCTTACGCTTCCATTTGAATTTTCAGCAATTAAAGCCAATCCATCTAAAGTAATGTCAAATTCTTCTTTATTTGAAATAAATTCTAAATGCTTGAGTATGGTAGGAAATTTTACACGCTTAAAATCGTAACGCTGACATCTTGATAAAATAGTAATTGGAATTTTATGAGCTTCTGTTGTTGCTAATATAAATTTAACATGCGCAGGTGGTTCTTCTAGTGTTTTAAGTAAGGCATTGAAAGCGTTCATGGACAACATGTGAACTTCATCTATTATAAATATTCTAAATCTGGAATTGCTTGGAAAATAACGCACATTATCACGCAATTCCCTGATATCATCAACGCCGGTACTGCTGGCGCCATCAATTTCTACGGTATCGATTGAATTTCCATTCCAAATTTCAATACACTGAGTACATGCATTGCAGGAATTTGAACTTATTCCCTTTTCACAAGATAAGGATTTAGCCAATATTCTGGCAACCGTCGTTTTTCCGACGCCATGATTTCCGGTAAACAAAAAAGCATGTGCAAGTCTTTTAGTTTCCAGGGCACGCATTAAGGTGCTGACAATTGTATTTTGTCCTATCAGATCTGTAAAATTTTTTGGACGCCATTTGCGAGCCAAACATAAATAAATCATTTAACTAAGTTATCCTAGTGTGAAATATTTTCATATAATTCTTTGTATTTTTATGAGTTTATAGAAATTCTAATTCCACAAAATCACAAAACGCTACGGAGAGAGAGGGATTCGAACCCTCGTTAGTGAAATACACTAAACACGATTTCCAATCGTGCGCCTTAAGCCACTCGGCCATCTCTCCACAACTAATCAGCCAAACAACAAATAAACGGACAGCGAGGGATTTGAACCCCCGAAATCCCATGTGGGATTTTTCTGATTTCGAATCAGACACCTTCAACCGCTCGGTCAGCTGTCCATATTACTTTCATTGTAAATTAAATTAATTAATTCAATATTCAAATATGAACAAATTTATAATTAATGTTTTTTTTAAAAAAACAACCCTTGACCTTATGATATTTTAAATGCATGAATTAAGCAAGTCATGCCTAGGTAGCTCAGTCGGTAGAGCAGAGGACTGAAAATCCTCGTGTCGGTGGTTCGATTCCGCCCCTGGGCACCATTATTTGCTGATTTTCAATAAAGAATTTTATATTTTTCGAATGAGTGTTTCATAATAATTGATCTAACTAAACCACCCCAATAAAGTGAGCCTGTTACAAGATTAAAGCCATATGTTGCACTTTCTTTGCTGCTGAATAGTGTGTTTGCAATTTTATTACTGGAAATTTTATCAACATTTAAAAATCCTGTCTCTTTAAAAATTTTTTTAACCTCTGAGGACGAATAAGCTCTTTTTGAATTTGATTTTCCTGCAAATATATTAGCAGAAGGAAAAGCTCGATATAACATTTTAGCCATAAGTGGTCCATCATGACCTTTGGTTAGTCCTATCCATATAAATTTTGGATTAAATCCAGCCTGTTTTAGAGCTTTAATTAGAATTTTAATTCCCAATGGGTTATGCGCGCCATCGATAAGAATATTTGATTTAACTAAATCAAATCTACACGGCCATTTAACGGTTTTAAATCCATGATCTATGTATGTTTGAGCTGTCTGTAAATCAGATATCATAATTAACTGAATAGCCAATGAAGCATTTTCTAATTGAAAATTTCCCAAAAGCCCAAGTTTTAATACATTTATATTTAGATTTAAATTTACTTTGTGTCTTGAAATTTTAAACAAAATTTTTTCGGCAGATTTGTCTTGCTTGCTCCAGATGGCCGGAACCCCAAATTTTATAACTCCAGATTTTTCAAATGTAATTTTTTGAATTGTGTTACCTAAAATTTCTTGATGATCAATACCAATTTTAGATATTCCTACAGCAATTGGACATGCTATATTTGTAGCATCAAGACGACCTCCTAGTCCAACTTCTATTATTGCTATATCAACTTTTTGTTCCGAGAAATACAAAAATGCCATAGCAGTAATTCTTTCAAAAAAAGTTCCATTGATTGAAACTTTTTCTTCTAGTTTTGCGAAATATTTTTTAGAGATCAACTCTCCGTTGATTTGTATTCGTTCTCTTATGCAAGAAAGATGCGGGCTAGTGTAAAGCCCAACACGGTAACCGGATGCAATTAAGATTGATGATAAAAAAGCACAAGTACTTCCTTTGCCATTGGTTCCTGCTATATGGAAAATTAAATAATTATCATGAGGATTATTCAATTCCGCCATTATTTTTTTAATGCGCTCAGTTCCAAATTTCGGAGGTGATTCTGAATTTAATAAGCGACTTATTGAAAAATTATATAAATTCATTTTATTTTCTGAATAATATTTTAAAAAAATTAAATTAATAGTCAAAATATTTCAATAAACACATCAAGATCATAAAACCGTATAATCCTATATGAGATTTTAAATATAGATAGATTTATCTATATACTCTAGATAACATGCTGTAATAAATTAATTATTGTTTTTAAGATAACGGGAATATTGATAAAGTATTCTAAATGCAGTTTAATTTAAAACATAAATTAAGAGATAAAATTAAAATTGATTTTATCGATTTTTACGATAGAGTTATTGTCTCTAAATAATGAAAAAATACATCATATATCCTGGAAGTTTTGACCCAATAACACTAGGTCATTTAAATATCCTAGAAAGAGCTTGTTTATTATTCGACCGCGTAATTATTAGCATTTCAAGTGAGAATGATTTAAATAATAAAAAAAAAAATTATTTTCACTTGAGCAAAGATTAAACTTTTTAAGTTTATGCACAAAACATCTAAAACATGTTGAGATCGATCATTACAATGGATTACTTATTGATTACGCAAATTTTAGAAAGGTTAAAACGATTATTCGCGGACTAAGAACTATTGGCGATTTAGAATATGAATCCATGTTGGCAAACACAAATAAAAATCTTTCAGATAACAATATTGAAACTATATTTTTGCTAACGGATCCACAATATGCACATATATCTTCAGGACTCGTAAGGGAAATATTGAGATTAGGCGGTAATGTTAAAACCTTAATACCGGAAAAAGTTTTTAATACCATCAGCAACAATAATTATTTCGTGATTTAATAACTATATTAAAATAAATTAGCATTTGACAAAATTGTAAATAAGATCTATTTTAATGCCGAGAGGTTAGATGTGGCAAATCATATTTCTGCAGCAAAAAGACATCGTCAGTCAGAAAAACAACGCATTAGAAATCGGTCTATCAAGAGTGCGTTAAATACAAAAATTAAAAAGATAAAACTCAACATAGGTATTGAAAGTGCAAGACTTGGACAAAGTGTTCTTGCATCCGCTGCTCGCATGGGTGTTTTGCATAGAAATACAGCAGCTCGCAGAATTTCAAGACTTGTTAAAAATTTAAATCAAAATCTTGCATAAATACTCATTGGAAGTTTCGAATTTTTAAGCTCTCCCGTTTCTATTGGAAAATGTGTTGGGAGTTGATTTTTAACGATGTATTTCAATTCGATTAGATTTATGGGTACAGAATAACAATTAATTAAAAATAATATTGGTTTTTCTGCATAGACCCGTCTGCATAAATCTAAAAGATAGTGAATATCATTTTTAAATAAAAATTTTTGATTTTTAGAACATCCAAAAGGAGGCGGATCTAATATTATTCCATCATATTTAACTTTTCTTTTAATTTCTCTTTTTAGAAAGAGTCGTACATCATCAATTATCCATCGTATATTCCCAACTTCATTCAAGGAAGCGTTACGGATTGCTTGTCTGACTATTGATTTAGATGAATCAACATGACAAACTGCCGCTCCGGCTTTGGCGCAGATCAGGGAAGAAAACCCAGTGTGGGCAAATAGATTCAATAGATTCATTCCTGGTTTTACTTTAGACAATAACCATAACCAGTTTGATTGTTGTTCGGGAAAAATGCCAATATTTTTAGAATGAGATAATTTTAATTCAAATTTAAAATTTCCAAAATTTACAAGCCACGGACTCAGCACTGGATCCCATTTGTAGACCATGCCCTTGGTCTTAAGACAAATACTGTCTTTGTTCCATTTTGAAAGTGGTTTATTTGGTTTTCCTATAGCCCTGGGTTCTGGGCGCATCAATTTATAGCGTCCGAATCTTTCTAATTTAAAACCATTACCAAAATCAATTAATTCATAATCTAAATTCATAAAACTTTTTATTTTAGCATTAAACACATTATAAATGCATCTTCAGGATAATATCTTAGTCTTTTTGTTATAATTTGAAATCCATTTTTTTGATAAAACTGAATTGCTCCTCTGTTTTGTACACTAACTTCTAACCATATGCTTTTGGCACAAATTTTTCTTTCTGTTTTTAATGTTGTGATTAATTTCTGAATTAATTTACCAGCCAACCCGCTACGTCTAAAATTTGAATGTGTCATAATTTTAAAAATCCAATATTCGTCAAAAATGATTCTGCCCAAAATTGCTGCCTTTAAAAATTTCTCATTATTAAAATTCGATTGTTCGAATACGCCAAAATTAAATGAATTGGGATTTAAAATTTCCTCACTTAAATTTTTAATATCCCAAAACTTTAGAAACGAATTCTTATCGAGATTATGTAAAAAATCTAAGTCTGAATATTTTAATTTTTCAATGTTCACAGGTTAGGCATTTTAAATCATTATCAATTAGATTTTGATTTTTGATTACAAAATCATCATTGCAACTTTGATATATGTTATTATCTTTTGGTTTGCGCCAAAAAATATGATTACAATTAGGATAATTAGAGCAACCGTAAAATGTCTTTCCGCTTTTACTTTTTCTTGCAACCATGTCAAAACCGCACTTTGGACATTTAATTCCAGTTGGCATATGTGTTACAAATAAACAATCGGGGTAATTTGAACATCCTAAAAAAGACCCATATTTGCCATATTTAACAATTAATACGCAATTGCATAGTTTACATGTTTCATTTCTAGGTTCTAAATTTTCTAAAGTCTCTGGAATAATCTCTCCACTTTCATTCCTTAAAAAAACCAATGTTTGCTTGCAATCCGGATAACTGGGGCACCCAAGAAATTTTCCACATTTACCCCATTTTAAAATCATTTTTTGATTTTTGCATTTAGGGCATGTAATGTTTGTTAATTCAGGCTTAATGTTCTTTGTTAATTCTTTTACTTTTTGAAAGGATTCCATAAATGATTTATAGAAATCTTGCAAAACATCTTTCCGGCAAATTTCACCAATTTCAATCTTATCTAATTTTTTTTCCATATTGGCTGTAAATGTTATATCAAATATTTGTGGAAATGCTGATGTTAATAAATCGGATACGATAAAGCCAATTTCAGATGAAAAAAAACGACCCCCATCTTTTTTAACATAATCTTTTTCTTGAATAAGTGATAATATATTTGCATAAGTTGATGGTCTTCCAATTCCTTTTTTTTCCAATTCCTCAACTAAGCTGGCTTCCGTAAATCGTGCGGAAGGCATTGTGAAATGCTGAAATATGTCGATTTTATCAAAAAATATTGAATCTCCTTTATTCAAAGAAGGAAATAAATTTTTTTCTTCCTCAAGTTTATCTTTAGATTTTGTGTCATATTTATCCTGTGATTCGTTGTAGATTTTTAAAAATCCCTCAAAAACCATCGTGGACCCCGAGGCTCTGAATAAATATTGATTTGCCCTAATGTCGATTACAGTTTGATCAAATTGAGCTGAAGACATTTGAGAAGCCAGGCAGCGTTCCCAGATTAATTTATACAGCTTCAATTGATCAGCATTAACATAAGAAGCTATAAATTCAGGTGAGTAATTTAATGAAGTTGGTCTAATTGCCTCATGCGCTTCTTGTGCATTGTCGTTATTCTTAAACAAATTTGGCTTTTTTGAAATAAAATCAAATCCAACATTTTCAATAATATATTCTCTGATCAAATTAACGAAATCGTCATTAATTTTATTTGAATCAGTGCGCATGTAGGTTATTAATCCAACCGTACCTTCGTCTCCAAGTTTAATTCCTTCGTATAATGATTGAGCAATAATCATGGTTTTTTTTGCACTAAAATTAAACGCCCTTGCTGCATCTTGTTGCAGTTTAGAAGTTATAAAAGGTGCACTTGGATGTTTGCTGCGTTTTTTCTTAATCACGCATGAGACAATTGGTTTCAATGTCTGTAAATCAGTCTTGATACGAATTGCTTCTTCGTTATTTTTTAAAATATTTTTTTTTTCATCAATTTTTATTAATTTAGAAATAAACGTTGGTGCTTTTTCGGCATTGCAAACAGCCTTCAAGGTCCAATATTCTTTCCTTTCAAAATTCTGAATTTCTCGTTCACGATCAACAATTAACCTCAAGGCAACAGATTGAACTCTTCCGGCACTTAATCCTTTTCTTATTTTGCTCCATAGTATTGGACTAATTTTGTAACCGACAATTCTATCAAGAATACGACGTGCTTGTTGGGCGTCATATAATTTAGAATTTAATTCAACTGGACATAGGATGGCTTTTTTAATTGCCTTTTCCGTGATTTCGTTAAATTTAATTCGATATATGGAAATGGATGGATTTTTCTTTCGAATTAATTGCTCCAAATGAAAGGCTATGGCTTCTCCTTCTCTGTCTGGATCAAGTGCTAAATATACACACTGAACAGTTTTTGATAATTTTTGAATATCTTTAATTATTTCCAATTTTCCCTTTATTGGAACATATTCTGGGGTAAAATCAGAATTTTCAAGATCAATTCCCATTCTGCTTTTTGGCAAATCCACCACATGTCCAATTGATGCTCTTACCTCATAATCATGACCAAGGTAATTGCGAATTGTTTTCATTTTTGTGGGCGATTCTACAATAACAAGCGATTTTACCATAAATTTAACACCTTTTTCTGAGGATAATGTAAATAGTTGAAAATATAAACAACAACAAGGTATTTATATTCAGTGATATAAGTTAAAATAAGATTATCGCTTTACCGATTTCAAATTAAGAATTTTGTATTTACAATAAATTTGTACATAAAAAAATGATAATCAATTTTTTGTACTATAAAAATTATTCAATGTTCTTTCTGAAAAAACAATTGAACAATTGCGTCCTGTTTGTTTTGCCATGTAAAGAGCAATATCAGCTGCGTCAATTAAATTTTTCGCGGGTGTTTCCGGAAAACCAGAAATACCAATTGAGATTGATAATTTGCCAAGGGGTTGATTTGATGAACCTCTCAAACTCAAAGAGCATATCGATTTATTTAATTTATTGGCAATCTTAAGAGCAAGTGCCCTATTTGAATTAGGTAAAATAATGCAAAATTCTTCTCCGCCAAACCTTGCTACACTGTCTATATTTCTAACTGATTTTTTAAGACTGTTAGAAATTCTTTTTAGTGCTATGTCACCCAACAGGTGACCATTATTATCGTTGTAAAACTTGAAGTGATCAATATCTATCAACAAAACAAATAATGGGGTCGAAAACTTAAAAGAACGAACAATTTCATTCTTAATTATTCGTTCCATTTCTCTTCTATTAATCAGGCCAGTCAATGGATCCTTAATAGCAAGATCCAGGTTTTTTTTACAAATTTTAATATTGCTTATTGCTAGTGAAAAAATTGCGCCCAATGCATTAAATGAATCAATTTCTTGTATTGTAAATTTTTGATTTTCATTAGAATTTGCAAAAATTAGAATTCCAATTATTTTTTTCTTATAAAAAAAAGGTATGGTTGTAATCGATTTGGCAAATAAAAGAGAACATTGATAATTTAAATTATGTTGAATTTTGTAAATATTTAAAATTGAAATTTGATCACGGTTAAAATTGTGCAAAATTTTAATTAAGAATTTGCAATTTGCATCATTAATCAAACTGCGATCAAATAACTCAGAAGCCTTGGTTATAAAAGAGTTTGAATTTAAATAATTTTTTAAAAAGATTAAGAAATTATATTGTTTAAATTTAGATTTTAAGAAAAAAACAAGATTTTCAATTAAGCAATCATATTCAGATATATTACTAAAATACTTCGAAGAATAAAGCAAAAGCTTTTGTGTATTTGTTATTTTTTTAAAATCAGTATTAATTTTACAATCACCAATTAATGGTTTGCCTTTTATTTTGATAAATTACCTCGGTTTTTAATAATTAATTTTTACCAATTGGTATTAAAATAATTTTAATACAATATTATATCCTATTAACTTAAAAATTAGATATTTTAAAATAATACTATACAATATTAAATTACTAAAAATATTTAGTAAAACATTTTGAAATTAGCTTGTTTTAAAACTTAAATTTGCTAGAAGTTTATCAAAACCAAACTCTAAATATAAGACTTTCAATTTTTCAACATTCGGCTGTTTTATTTTGATGGTATTTAAATCAAAATCAATATCAATGTTACAATTTATAGTAGTTAATTGTTTATTTAAACGAACTCTATCAGATCCTTGAATAAGTTTATTTCTTATTGATACTTGTTTTATTTGATCAATTGAGTTTAAAATTTGTTCAACATGTCCGTATTCCATAATCAGTTTGGCGGCATTTTTTTTCCCTATGCCATCCACTCCAGTAATATTATCAGAACTATCTCCAATAAGAGCCAGTACATCTGGAATATATCTCGGACGCACCCCGAATTTAAATTCAACATACTCTGGTGTTACCAACCTCTTAATATTTTTTTTTTCTGATTTGTTTTCACATAACAATGATACACTATTGCTCACTAATTGCATTAAATCCTTGTCGTCGGTTACAATAACGACTGGATAATTGTGGCAAGTTATTCTTTTTGCCAAGGAACCAATTATATCATCTGCTTCAAATCCAATTTGTCTAAATCTAGCAATATTAAAGGCATCGACAAAAGTGTCGATTAGTTTAAATTGTGGAATCAAGTCATCAGGAGGAGATGGTCTTTGGACTTTATAGTTAGAGCATATATCATGCCTAAATGTTTTCTTGCCTGTATCAAAAGCTATTGCTAAATATTTAGGATTGTAATCTTTTATCAGTTTTTGAATCATCATACAAAACCCGTATACAGCATTTATTGGGGTTTTGTTTTTGGACAATAATTTTGGAATTGCATAATATGATCGAAAAATATAACCCGATCCATCGACTATAAATACTGATTCTTTTATCATTGTTGTAAATTATGAATTCATATTTTTCTTATATGTAATAATTGCCTACTTATTGATTACTGTTTTTTTTGTATGTTTTTTCAAAAATTCATGTGTCAAAATTACTGGCACATAAAATACAATATCTCCAGCTATTTTACCTATAAATAGACCAAGAATTGGTCCAAAAAAACCAACTCCAGCAAATAAAGTCGCCGGACGCAATATTAAACTATCGAGAAATTCCGCAGGACCGAACTCGGCTAAAACATGCCAAAGTTTTTCTTTTGCACGTAATCGTTGGAATAAGATTACACCATAAAATCCAACATTCTCGCCAAAAGCAGCGCCATAGGCATCAATCCAGGTTATATGTGAAAATTGTTCTGTTAGAAAATAACCAACATACACTCCAATTATTCCAAATATTTCCGGTGGGCCGTAACGTTTAATCCATCTCAACAATGTTTTGTTCATATATTTCCAGCTTTAAAATTTTATTTTTATAAATTAAAAGTATTTTCAATGTAATACCAATAACAACTATAGCAATGCCTAATCTTAAATTTTAAACACTTAGATCGATTTCTTGTCCTCTTCTGAAATCTACAAATGAATTTGAAATATCATTCCTATATCCCGATAGTGTTTTTATTCCATCTTGCGAACATACATAATATTTTGATGAATATCTACTATTCATTGCACCGCTAACAATTCTAAGTTTTGAAGATTTACGATTGGAATCAATTGGCGTTATGGCCAAATAACTAAATTTTAAAAAATCTTTTTCCAATCCTAATAATTTATCAATCTTAGCCATGTCTGTGGGTCTGTTATAAGAAATTTCAGAATGACACCAATTAAATTTTGATTGAACAAGTAATGGACATTTTAAAATTCCAGAAAAACAAGGCGCAATAATTTTAGCCTGTTCATTGTCTTGAATCCAATCTCTGATTTTCATCAGGTCTCTACTGATCGTCTTAGAGGCAGGCTCGATTATCAATAAAACACCATTTGGAGATAAGCAATTTATTGCATTTAAAATTAATTTTTTCTTTTTCTCCAAAGAAGAATAATTATTTCCAAATTCATTTAATACATGAGCAATAAAAATTAAATCAATTTTCAATTTAGGTTTCCAGGAACTTGAAAACCACTTCAAATTTGCTTTTATGAATTCGATATCAAGTTTAACATTCAGCAATTTTTCAACTGATTTTAGTCCAATTTTCATAAAATTCACATCTCTATCTACCGCAAAAATGTTGGACAAATTTTTATAAAAAAGAGCTGCTCCCATAGTTGCCGACAATGGACCTGCGCCTAGGTCGAGTATTTTTGGTGGATTTTCAAAATTGATTTTAAGGTTATTTAAAAGTCGAGCTATTTTAATTGCATACAGAACCCAATAGTAACTGAGATATGCTCTTTTAAGCGAGGGTTTTTGAAGATAAATTGCCAAAAAATCAGCACGATCAATTGCTATCGATTTCCAGAGCAATTTTATATCTGAAAGTATATTAGAACGATGCATAGAATTGGCCAATAGAAAAGCTTCATATTCTAAACTCATGATTTTACGGGTCCTCGTTAGAAAAAATAATATTGAGTCAAATTAAGTCAAATTGAATAATGTTAATTTTTATGCTATATAATCACATATTAATATAGTTGCATGTTAAAAATCTAAGCTCGCTCTATATATTCACCAGTTCTGGTATCTACTTTAATCCTGTCTCCTTCATTGATAAACAATGGGACCTGACAACTGTGGCCAGTTTGAAACTTTGCTGGTTTAGTAGCTCCACTAACAGTGTCTCCTCGAACAGCGGGAGAACATTCTACGACATTTAAGACTACGTTTTTTGGAATTTCTATACTAATAGGAAGACCTTTGTAAAAAAGTAAAAATACATTTAACCCTTCTACTAAAAATTGGGCTTCGCTGCCCAATATGGTTGAATTCACTTCAAATTGATCATAAGTTGATGGGTCCATAAAATGATATACATGTGATATGTTGTACAAAAATTGAACTTCTCTATCATGCAAATCTGGAATCTCTACCTTGTCTCCTGATCTAAAGGTTGGATCAATTGTTAGGCCGGTTATTAAATTTTTCAAACGTGTTCTTACAACCGCTGCACCCTTTCCGGGTTTATGGTGTTCAAATTCTACAATTTGATAAGGTTCGTTTTGAAACATTATTCTAAGCCCGCGACGAAAATTGGATGTACTATACATATAATTCAAAACTACTCCGTGATTAAAGAATTTTCAAGTATAAGTAATTGTGCAATTTGTTAGGTTGTCTTTTTTAAAATAAATCGTACAATTAAAAAGCAATTAATATGAACAAGGTAGAAATTTATCTTAAAAACTCTATCAAGAAAAACAAACTTCCTCGAGTTATGTTGCTCCTTGGACCTGATGAAGATATAAAATTTTTGATCGCGATTAAGATAATGACTGGAATTTTTTGTAACAATAATCAGGAAACTGGTAATATAAATTTGTATGGTTGTCAGAAATGTTTCATATGCGCACAGATACTAGCACAAAATCATCCATGTATTCAAATTATAAAATCAGACCCAGAGTTTAAATCAGAAATTCAAATTAAAAAAATTAAAGAAATAACTCTTAATTCAAAGCAGGTATCTTGGATATTTCCAGCAGCGCATCATCTAAATAAATCTGCTGGCAATTTATTATCAAGAATAATCGAAACACCGACCAAGGATAGATTTTTTATACTCATTACTTCATATGCTTACATGTTACCATCGACATTGGTGTCAAAATGTAGTCATATTTTTTTTCGAACTGAAAATATAAACCCTGTTGAAAATAACACTAATTATGAAATACCAGAAAAATTAATCGATAGAATGAGCTTCATTGAAAAATTGATAAAAAGCAAAATTGATCTATCAATACTTTTAAAATATTGGTCACAAAAAGCATCTAAAGATTTTAAACAATCCCTGTTAAATGCTGAACACGACAATAAAACACATGTTAATAAACAATTAATTTTAGAATCTCTATTATTGTCTAATATTCAATTTAAACCCTGAGATGATTGCTTATAATTTAATTAAATTATAAAATATTACACATAATATGATTCATTACACACAACAATATGATAAAAATATCATAGATACAAAAATTACTAATTAATTATGGCTGGAAATTTAAGAATAACCGGAGGCAGACTCGTTCGACAACAATTTTCGGTTCCCAGGGAGGCCGATATTAATCTTGTTCGCCCTGCTGGGGATCGAGTGCGAGAGGCTGTTTTCTCTTCACTTGGAAACAAAATCAGAAACGCAGAAATATTAGATTGCTTCTCAGGAAGTGGATCTTATGGTTTTGAGTCAATATCACGTGGCGCAAAATTAATTATATTCATTGAAAAGAATAAAAAAATAGCAATTACAATAAAATTAAATGCAAGTAAACTTAAAGTATATGAACAATGCTATTTTGTTCGTAACGATGCAATATTATTAATAGAAAATAATTATATATCAGATTGGCCAATTAAAGAATTCGATCTTATATTCATAGATCCACCCTACAAATTAAAACTTTCCAGTTTGTTCTGGAGCAAACTTCCCCTCAAAAAAGAAGCATTAGCCATATTTCGTTGCCTTTCAAAAGAAGAATTTATCTGCCCAGTTAATTATGAAGTAATTCGAGAAAAAAAATACGGAGGAACCTGGGTGGCTTTTATGAGAAAAAAAGAAATGTCCTCTTTATAATAAAATAAAGAGGACATTATAATAAGAGCTACTTAATCGTAGCGGTGGCACCCTCGGATTCAAGTTTAGATTTTACAGCTTCTGCATCAGCTTTTGATATTCCCTGTTTTACTATTTTTGGGGCTCCATCAACCAAATCTTTTGCTTCCTTAAGACCTAATCCAGTTAATTCACGAACAACTTTTATAACTTGAATTTTCTTTTCACCAACAGTAACCAATTCGACATCAAATTCTGTTTTTTCTGCCACAGCGGGGCCATTGTTTAATGTTGGAGCAGGGACAGCAAATGCGCCCCCTGTAAAAGCTTTTACATTCCATTTTACTTCAAGTTCTTTTATTAATTCGGAAGCCTCCAATATACTTAAATTTGACAAAGCTTCACTTAATTGTTCGATATTTGTTGCCATTCTTCACTCCTTGTTTTTTGTATTATTTGCCCGAATTACACCGACAAGTTCTGCAGCGGGTGCAGAAATTTGACTGAGTAATTTTCCAGAAACCGCCTGCATAACACCAAGCAATTGGGCACGTAATTCTGCAAGATTTGGCAATTTCGCCAATTCTTTTATCTTAATAAAATCAAATTTTTGCCCAACGCTGTATCCAGATTTTATTTTAAATTTTTCCAAACTTTCTTGATATTCTACCAGCGCTCTTGCAGGTGAAATTTCATCAATCGTACTCCATGCAATTGCTGTAGAGTTCTTGAAATCATCAATCAAAATACTAACTGGTGTTGAATTTGAAGCAATTCTCGCTAAGCTATTTTTTACCACCTTGAAACCTACGCTAGAATTTTGCAATTTCTTTCTAAGCGCAGCTATTTCGGCAGCATTGAGACTCTCCACGCTGGCTAAAATTATAGATTTTGAAGAATTGAATATATCTTTCAAAAATTCAATTTGTTTTTGTTTTTCCGATCGCTCCATGTATCGTTCTCCTTAATAAGCGAGACACGTAGAGAGCATTTACGTTGCCTCGGTGGGATTTTAAGCGTAAAGCGCTCCCACTGTCATTGACAAAAAAATATCCAGTATGCAAAAATAGACTTAACGTTATTCCGATACACATATGGGATCTATTTTAATTGCGGGGCCCATGGTAGATGACATCACTATTTTTTTGATATACTGACCTTTTGCCGAAATAGGTCTTGCCTTCAAGACTGCCAAAAGCAATGTTTTGAAATTACTTTGCAACTCTTCTGACAAAAAAGAAACACGACCCAACTTAGTATGCAAATTTCCAGTTTTATCTATTTTAAATTCAATTTTTCCGTTTTTAATTTCTTTTATTGCTTTAGCAATTTCAGAAGTTACGGTTCCGCTTTTTGGATTTGGCATTAAACCTCTAGGTCCCAAAATTTTTCCCAATTTTCCAACTATTACCATCATATCCGGCGAAGCAATAACCTTATCAAAACTCAATAGCCCATCTTCAATTTTAGAAGCTAAATCTTCGGCTCCAATAAAATCTGCACCCGCTTCTTCTGCTTCTTTTGCTTTTAATCCTTTTGCAAATACTGCGATTTTTGCTACCTTGCCGGTTCCATAAGGCAAAAAAACAGAACCACGAATATTTTGATCTGCATGTTTAGGGTCAATACCCAAATTGATCGAAATATCTACAGATTCATCAAATTTGGCCTTATTATTTTTAATCATATTACAGGCATCGGCAATGCTGTAATTTTTTTTTGAATCAATTTTTTCGTTAATTTCAATATATCTTT
>JAHFEE010000001.1:1542-39692 GCA_023248655.1 Myxococcales bacterium | reverse complement strand
GAGCGGTTCCAACTATTATTTTAATTCCGGCTTCAGCGCTGTAACAGTTTAAATCCGGAGCTTTCAGTTTAGCGATTTCAGCAATTTGATCATAGGTGACCTTGCCGACTTTTTCTTTTCCAGGATTCTTAGCACCAGATCCTGGTTTTTTATCAGTTTTCAGATTGGCGGCTTTCTTTAACAAAACAGAGGCCGGAGGCGTTTTGCATTCAAAAGTAAAAGATTTATCCGAATAAGCAGTAATAACTATCGGAATTATCATTCCGATTTGATCTTGTGTTCTAGCATTGAACTCCTTGCAGAAACTTGGAATATTTAATCCGTGTTGTCCTAGAGCCGGACCAACCGGCGGTGCAGGAGTTGCCTTCCCTGCTGAGATTTGCAATTTAATGAAAGCTGTTATTTTTTTTGCCATAATGTTGTGTTTCCGAATGAATAAACATATATATTTTAAAAATATATATGTTTACTTTAAATATATTTTTAAAATTACGCAATAGTCTCTACTTGGGAATAATCTAATTCCACAGGAGTTGCCCTGCCAAAAATCGACACCAGGACACGCAATTTTTGTTTATCTGGTTTCAGTTCTTCTATGGAACCATTGAAATTAGCAAAAGGACCATCGATAACTTTTACCCTATCGCCTTCCGAGAACTCCACCTTGGATCTTACTTTCTGCTTTTCGTTGACCAAAGCGAGCATGCGTTCAACTTCTTCTGGGCTTAAGGGTACTGGTTTTTTTGAATTGCATAAAAAACCTGTAACCTTGGGCAATCCTCGAACCAAATTTGCTGTTAAGTTATTAAAATCCATCTGAATTAAAATATAACCTGGAAAACATCTGCGACGTTGAGTTTTTTTTATCCCCGACTTAACTTCTTCTACTACCTCTTCGGGAATCATGATCTCTCCAAAACTGGCCTTCAAGTTCTTCTTTATCGCAGTTTCTAATATAGCCTCCCCAACGCGGCCCTCAAATCCTGCATAAACATGCACGGCAAACCATTTAAATTTTAAATTTTCAACTTCGGTCATATAGTTATCCTAAAAAGAAATTTTTGCTCGAAAGCCAACCAAAAACAAAATCAAAAAAACCTAGAATTATAGAAGCAATTACACAAATCACAACTACAATAGTTGTTGACTTTTTAATTTCGTGCACAGAGGACCAGGCAACTTTGCTTAACTGCTCTATGCATTGCCAAACAAAATTATTTAGTGCTTGATTTAAAAAAATCACATAACCCAGCACCGCGATCGACAACGAAACACCCATCAAACACGCCAACGTTAATTTTTTATATAAAAACAAATTACCTAATATAACATCTGTAACGTTGAATAGACTGAATACTTCACGTACGGCTAATGTGCATACAGTCGAAATCAAAAAAGTTGCAAATAGATAAAACAGAAACACCCACGTTCTATTGGATCGCATACACACTCCACAAACTTAACGAGCATCAACATAATAACATTTACTCAACAAATTGTCCAGCGTAGTATGTAATTTCATACTGTATATTATGATTATGTGCATTTGTTTATCATATATCTAAATTGAGATTACATACATGTCCATTTAAATTTAAAATAAATAATTTAGAGGATAAGTATTTCTGAATTTTTAACAAACACACATAAACATGTTAACAATAATTCGCTCTGTATGGTTATATTTGTTTTGAAAAATTAGCATTATTTATGAAAATCTAAATTTTATATCGAATATTTTAAACTAGATAAAATGTTCGACATAATTAATATCGACATTAAAATTTCGTATAAATATGTAATATTTGAAACTAAATTTCAACATCGAGCTACCCTGTTCTCAATTTAACTTAATTCTTTATTTGTTTTTAATTTGAAATTATAAACAAATATAAAAGTAATATTTTCCAAATTCAATTTTTTATATATAATAAACTACAGTAAGAGCATTATAAGTTATTAAGATACAATAAAACAACAGTATTATAATTTAATCATCAGGAGTGATATTCATGTTTATTGCCCTAGAAGGCATTGATGGTTCCGGACACACTACACAAGCTCGTCGACTGGCGGTTTTCTTAGCTCAAAGTGGTAGAGATGTTTACGTAACAGCAGAACCCAGTAAGCAAATTACCGGGAAAATAATTCGAGATTTTTTACAAAATAAAGTAAAGCATCATTCAAAATTTGCAGAAAGTTTAGCACTTTTATTTGCTGCCGATAGAGTGCAGCATTTCTATGGAGAAATAAAACCTAAATTGGATAACAATACAGACGTCATATGTGATCGTTACATGTTATCTAGTTTGGTTTATCAGGGTTTGTGGATTTCCGAAGAATGGATCAAAAACATAAATCAATTTGTGCCATTTCCAGACTTAACAATTTTAATAAATACACCACTGGATGAAGCAAAAATAAGAAGAAAAAAAAGGGGCGGAATTGAGGAAATATTTGAATCGCAAAATCTTCAAAAAATAATTCAGGACCGTTATTTTAAATTGGCATCCGAATCTGAATCTATAATAATTAACGGTTCAGGTACTCAAAGAGAAGTAACTGATCGGCTTATTCATAGTATTGAAAAATCTGGATTTCTGATCAAACACAATAAGCGATGATTCACCCACGCGTTATTGGAATTTTAAATATAACTCCTGATAGCTTTTCTGATGGGGGAAATTATAAAAATACCAATGAGGCTATTTCAAGAGCAGAGGAAATGTTAAGACATGGAGCGTTCCTGATAGATATTGGTGGCGAATCCACAAGGCCGGGTGCAATTGCTATTTCTTCCAAAGAGGAACAAGATCGAATCTTGCCGGTCATAAAATCATTAACCAACAATGGGATATATAAAATAAGCGTTGATACAAGAAATTCCTCAACAGCAAAAAAATGTATTGACCTTGGGATATCTTGGATAAATGACATAAGCGCTCTGAGGTACGATCCAAAAATGATCGACGTCATCAAAGGCATTGATAGAATTGTCTTAATGCATGCCTACAGCTCTATTGCATTGATGCAAAAAAAACCAAGATATGAGAATATAATTGAAGAAATAAAATTTTTTCTTAAGAACCGTGTTCAATTTGCTGTTTCGAATGGCATAAAACTTTCTCAAATATGCATAGATCCAGGAATTGGCTTTGGTAAGACATTGAAACACAATCTTATTATATTAAATAACTTATCTGAATTTAAAGAAATTTCACCAATTTTTATAGGATTTAGTCGAAAAAATTTTATTGGACAAATTACCAAAATTTTACATCCCATAGAAAGAGATTATGCAACCATCGGAGCTATTTTTAAAGCTGTGAAAAATAACGTTTCCTACATAAGAACTCACAATGTAAAAGCATGCATAGATGCACTAAAAATTTTCAACGCATAGTTAAACAATTAATACGAATTCGCCACTCCGCAATCAATAATGCGATTTGCTTTTAAATACATTGAAATTAATTTAAGCGAAGTATCTAACAAGTCTTCATTTTTGATATTCTTTAAAATATTCTTTAAATAATTTTCAGCATCCTTGTGAATGGATTCTGTTTCTAGTTTCTTTACAAATTTATTAATTTTTATTTCTCTGATATCTAACAACGATGGAATCGTCCCAATTTTAATAGAGTTTCCAAGTCTTCTTTCTATATTTTTCAAACTTCCAATTTCTCTTGGCATAACGAGAGTAATCGCCTTACCAAAATTACCCATTCTTCCCGTTCTGCCAATTCTGTGAGTATAAACCTCAGAATTAATCGGCAAATGATAATTAATTACATGTGATATGTTAACAATATCCAAACCTCTAGATGCAATATCTGTTGCGATTAATATTTTAGCATCTCCGTTTACAAATGTACTCAAAACCGCTTCTCTTTGATTTTGCCGCAAATCACCATGCAATGAAACTGCTGACAGATTGTAGTGCGAGACAGATTTCATTAAACCATCAACATCTAAACGTGTTTTACAAAAAATAATTGTTTTTAACGGATCATGAAATTCCAGTAAACGCAATAAGGCTGTTTCTCGATCAATACTTTTCAGGATGCACACTTCTTGATGAATGTTATTTTCTTTCATTTCCAGTTCAGTGTCAGCATTAACAAAAATGGGATTATCTAATAACTTTTGTGATAGCTTTTTTATAGCAATCGGAATTGTTGCTGAAAATAATAAAGTTTGTTGCACCTTGGGAAAAAATTTATATATTTTCTGAATATCTTTCAAAAATCCCATATTTAACATTTCATCCGCCTCGTCAATAACCACTACAGATGGAGAAATATTAACGTTTGAAAAGTTGGTCATAAGATCCAATAATCTGCCGGGGGTTGATACAATAATTTGAGCCCCCTGTCTGATTGAATTAATTTGAACTCGATAAGAGCTCCCACCGTATATGGCAATGCATTTTATTTTCAAATAAAATGCGAATTTTTGAATTTCACTACAAACCTGCATTGCCAGTTCTCGAGTGGGCACAAGGATAACAATTTGCGTTTTTTTTTCCTGAGCGTTGACCTTATCCAATATTGGTAAGGCAAATGCTGCAGTTTTTCCTGTTCCGGTTTTTGCTTTGCCGATTAAATTTCGACCTTGTATAATATAAGGAATAGCAAGTTGCTGAATTTTGGTTGGATTTTTAAATCCTGAAGCCTTAACTGCAGTTAAAATTTGTTCCGATAAATCAAATTGCTTAAACATAACATCAATTAATCCATCGTCTATGCTCCTGTATATCAATTAAAAACACGTAAAATATCCTTAAAACGTTACACTAGAAATTGACAAATTATATGATTTTTTCTGCTTTTGTGCTTTTTGTTTACAGCACTATAAAATAAATAATCTTGCAATAAAAATTCCTAATTCGTAAAGCAGGATCATCGGAATTGCCATAGCGGTTTGAGTAAATGGATCGGGAGTTGGTGTCAAAATAGCGGATAACACAAAAGCTATAACAATAATATATCGCCTAATTGATTTTAGAATTTCAATTGTAACAATGTTGAATAAAATCAATAAAAATATAAGTAGTGGAATTTCGAATACAATCCCAAATAATAAAATTAAATTAGAAGAAAATGAAAAGAGTACCCCAATTGAATATCTTCCTTCGATATAGGATGGCGTATTCTTTACGAAAAAATTAAATACCATGGGCAATATAAAGCATTGAGCAAAAATTATTCCACTTATAAAAAAAATAACAGCAGAGAAAACAAAATAGAAGGCTATTCTCTTTTCATTTTTATAAAGTCCAGGAGAAACAAAAAGCCAAATTTGATAAAATATCCACGGAGACGCAATTAAAATTCCTCCTATAAGAGCAGCTCGTATTTCAGAAAAAAAATATTCATATGGCGCAAGCGCGATGAGTTTAATTTCATTATTGGATGTTTTAATTAATGAGCTTACAAACCACTTTAAAATTTCGTCCGAAAAAATAAAAGAAATAACCAATCCAGCAAAAATTCCGTAAATGGAACGAATAATCGCAATACGCAAATCGGACAAATGTTTTAAAAATGGATAACTTGAATCATCCATCTAAATCACTAAATTTTGTATTGTTTTCTTTTAATTTTAATGAAACATTCGGAATAATGCCAGATGACTCCTTTGAATCAATGACTGTTTGATCGGAATTTGATTGCAAATTACTTGGTTCCCTGAGTCCCATAAAAATTAATCTCATTTCTTCATTTGCTTTTTTAAATCGCGATAATACTTTTACAAAGATTTTAATGGCATTAGGCAGTTGTTCGGGCCCAAAAATTATTAAAATAATAGCAAGAATTAAAAGTAATTCAAAAATACCTACACTTAACACAATAAATACCCTTTGTTAATTTGATGTTTAAGAAATAAAGAATTATCTGGAATGTCCGCACGATGCAAGGTGTCTAGATAATAAACTTCTTTCAATGTTAACCCACTTGAAGGTGCAGTTTCCCCAGCCAGAGATCTGTTTCTCCCTAAAAGAATATTTTTTAAAAAAATAGGACCTGTTTTACCCAAACCAACATCAACCAATGTTCCTACTATAATTCTGACCATATTATGACAAAACGCATTCCCGCGAATATCTATTGCAATACTTCCAGCTGATGACTCAGTAAAATCAATCTTCCAAATATAACGTATTGCATGTTTTGCGACACAATTTCTAGAGCGAAAACTTTCGAAATCATGTTCTCCAATCAAAAACAAAGACGCCTTCTTCATTAAATTTATATTTAGTCTGTTTTTTTTTACAATATACCAAGTGCGTAAATGATCAAATGGGAATTCACTACCAATAGATTGATTTATGGAATAAACATAAGATTTTCCAACAGATTGCTTTCTAGCGTCAAACGAAAATGGCATTTCATCTACACGCCAAATAATTATATTTGGTTTCAAGAAATGATTTAATCCTTGTTGTAACTTGAATGCATTTAAGTTGTTTTCAAAACTACAAGATACAACCTGTCCAAGAGCATGAACACCAGAATCTGTCCTGCCTGCAATTGTCAATGCGGGCGAAAATCCAATAAACGCTTTAAAGGCTTTTTTAATCAATAATTCAACCGAGTTACAACCTGGCTGGATTTGAAACCCTGAAAAATAGGTTCCAAGATAAGAAATCCATAATCTCCAGGTTTTAACGGTCGATATTTCCTTTCTTTTCAACATAATTCTTGGTGGTAATATTCTCGGATTTATCCTCGAGATCGATTAGACCTGTTAAGTGTTTTTCAAAATTTGATTTGGATATTTTTCCTTTCTGGACAAAGCGATGAATAACACGTTTGTCAAATTGAAAAGAATTATCAGTATTTTCTTCTTTGTTTTCTTTATTCATGATTGAATTTATATACCATAAATCAAGTCATAAATAAACTTTTAAAAAATTTCAATTTTAAAAAATAGAATTTTATGTAAATTCAATATTTTATTATAATTCCTCATTTTTATTTATTTCATAAATAAACACCAAGACCAAAGATTTTATTAAGTTGTGTAAAGTATTGTAATATATGTAAATTACGCATTTTTTGACACCAATTCAACCCGTATCCAAAAACAAATAAATTCGAAATTCAAAATCCACTTTTTATAAAATCCATTAGTAAATAATTAACAGTAAAACACTGTCAATTATATCTTCTACAAGCAAAACCTCTCTTTTAGCTGGTGTTTTGATATCTTGTATCATTTTAATCCTTTTAAAGAAATTATTAGAACTGTATACGAGGAAACTTTTATAAATTCCAACCCTATTGAATATCAATATCGCAACACAGGTCCGCCAAAATATAATTAACCACTCAGTGTACTAATAATCAGAGAATCTTTTAATTATTTTTCTCTACAGAAATTCGAAATTTGAATTTCTATTTCCTTTGCTCGTTTGATAATTTGCTTTTCTGAAAATAAAACATTTATCGCAGATGCAGTATTAATAATTAAAACTTTTAAATTTGAAGTATTAAAAATAGTTATATTCAATCATGCTGCATGAACACAATTCCATGAACACAAGAATATAAATAATAATAACGCAATCATACAAACAATGTCCCATCAACAGCATGAAGAACATAACAAGGAACTTTATTTTTGATTTATCGATACCTTTGAGGAACTATTTTAAAACTGCAAACAGGCTCTGCATCGTGCTTCATAAATTTCCATACCGCCAACCAGAATCTGATTATTGTCTATATCTAAATTTACTCTATGACTCTTACTTGCCGGTGCTCCGCAAATAATACATATAGCATATTGTTTTGTGACAACATCGGCAGCAGCCAGAAGTAACGGCATTGGACCAAACGGTTTTCCTTCAAAATCTTGATCAAGTCCAGATAGCACAACTCTGAGTCCAGAATTCGCTAATTGCTCAACGAATTGTACAATAGAATTATCAAAAAACTGTGCCTCATCTATACCGATAACCTCGATCGGCTTTTCCGTATTTTGAAGATAAGATTTAATAGCATCCGTATCCTTTACCGGAATAGAAACTATTTTTTGATCTGAGTGACTTACGACTTGAATTTCGTCAAATCGTTTATCGATAATTGGTTTAAAAACCACTGTATTTTTTTTTGCAATCTTTGACCTGGTTAATCTTTTGATAAGTTCCTCTGTTTTTCCAGAAAACATAGGACCGCAAATTATTTCAATGATTCCAACAGTTGGTTGACGTGTTCGTTCCATTGTTTAATATTCCTTTTGTAATGACAGAACTGATAACAATTTCTACAATTTCTACAATTTCAAATAACCAACTTAAGCTTGTAACCTTAAATGGTTGGCTTTACAATAAGAGAGGCTCTGGAAAAATTTTATTTCTTCAAATTCGTGACGGCACGGGCTTTATACAGGCAATTGTGAATCAGAATGATGTTAGCAGTGCTGAATTTGAATTAGCTAAACATTTGTCTCAAGAATCTTCCATAAGCATAACTGGAACAATAAATAAGGACAGTAGAGCACCTTTCTGTGGTCATGAAATATGGGTTTCTCAAATAGAAATTATATCCCATTCACAAGATTATCCAATTGCGAAAAAATCTCATGGCGATGCTTTCTTGATGAGTAATAGACATTTATGGATGCGTTCGATTAAGCAGCACAGTATTTTAAAAATACGAGCAAGTCTTATTAGAGCAATACGTGATTATTTTGATAGTCATGGGTTTTTATTGATTGATAGTCCAATATTTACTCCAAACGCCTGCGAAGGAACTTCGACATTATTTGAAACTGAATGGTTTAATGGTCAAAAAGTTTATCTATCGCAATCTGGTCAATTGTATCAAGAAGCCGCCTGTGCAGCATTTGGAAAAACTTATTGCTTTGGTCCTGTTTTTAGGGCTGAAAAAAGTAAAACAAGACGACATCTTAATGAATTTTGGATGGTGGAACCAGAAGCTGCCTTTATGGATTTAGAAGGAACCATTCAACTCGCAGAAGATTTTCTATGTTATACGGTAGAACGAATTTTAAATATTCACGAAAAAGATTTAACAAATATTCTTGAAAGAGATTTAACAATTGTTAAAAATACCCGAAAACCATTTCCAAGAATACTTTATACAGATGCTTGTGATAAAATTGCGAAACTTGGATTGGAAATTAAAACAGGTGATGACTTTGGATCTCCTCATGAAACCGAATTAACCAAACAATACGATAAACCTCTTATTGTTACGCATTTCCCAAGTAAAATAAAAGCATTTTACATGAAAAAAGATGAATTCAATCCAGATTTTGCCAAATGCATGGATTTGCTTTCACCGGAAGGATATGGTGAAATCATAGGTGGGGGGCAACGTGAAAATAATGAACAAACTCTCATGATTGAAATGCAAAATCATGGACTCAATCTAAAAGATTTCGAATGGTTTCTAGATTTAAGGCGCTACGGATCCGTACCTCACTCTGGATTTGGAATGGGACTTGAGCGCTGTTTAGCTTGGATTTGCGGATTGCATCATGTAAGAGAAACGATACCGTTTGCGCGAACCTTGGACAGAATGAACCCGTAACCTTGTCGTATTTAACGGTGTATTAAATCAATTTAATATTCTTTTAATATCATTAATTGTGGCTGTGATAATTAAAAAAATAAATATCCCAACCCCTATTATTTTAACACTTTTTAGCAATATTTTTTGTAAGGATTTTTGAAAAAAAGTTTCTATTATGATTAAAATTACTCGACCGCCATCAAATGTGGGCAATGGCAACAAGTTCAACATAGCGAGATTTATTCCCAGAAACGCCATATTTATGAAATAATTTTTTGCTCCATAAAATATTAATCGACTAGCATCGTCAATCATTATCAAGGGACCGCTTATTTGCCCGATGAAATTACCTAAATAAAACAATTCTAGAATGGAAGACACAGTTGAGATTGCAAGTTCATACACTTCAAGTAAAGTTTGCTTGAATATTGTTAAAAAATTAAAATTAAAAATAGAAAATTCTGGGAAAATTTGAGGCACCAGACCAATATTTCCGGACAATACAGCATTTCGTATTAATCTTAAAAATGATTCTTCGATAGGAATTGAATTAAAATCTTTTAAATTTTCAGATCTCTTGATTTTTATTTTTTTGATTTTTTTTGGGTCTTTATCTTCTAATATATCTAGAATTTCAATACTGGACGGTTCTATATATCTTCTTTTCTCAAGAGAAACAATTTGATCTCCAGATTTTAATCCAATTGCAAAAGCAATACTACCATTGGCTACATAACCTATTTTTTGAATAGAACCTTTTTGAAGATCCAAATTTATATTGATGCAAAGCAATATAAATACTGAAACTATAATATTAGCAAGCGGTCCGGCGAGAACAATAAACAATTTTTTCCAAAAACATAGCTCTGAAAAACTAAAATTTTTATTTTTAAAAGCATTATCCGTAATAGGATTTTCAAGAGGATTTTCAAGAAACTCAACATAACCACCAATAGGAATTGCGCCTATGGAATATTCTGTATTCTTATGTGAATATGTAAATAATTTTGGCCCAAATCCAAATGAGAAAATGAGAACATGAACATTAAACAATTTTGCTGCCAAATAATGTCCAAATTCATGGGATAAAACTAAAAAACATACAAGAAATAAACCATAAACTGTATCCATAAAATTAAATCAAACACACCAAAGATCATTAAATACTAAAGTGTAAATACTTTTCTATTATATCGTAAGAATCTCAACTCCGGTACAAGTTACAATAATTGTATGCTCGAATTGAGCAGATAGTTTTCTATCTAAGGTAACAACAGTCCATCCGTCACTTAAAATTTCAGTTTTCCAGGTACCCTCATTAATCATAGGCTCAATCGTAAAAGCCATTCCGGGTTGCATCATTACACCATCCCCCCTTGTTCCATAATGAAAGATTTGGGGTGGGCAATGAAATTTTTTACCAATCCCATGTCCAACAAATTCTCTAACAACACTAAATCCAAAACCAGTTACGTATTCCTCAATCACAGCTCCTATATCGCCTAAATGTTTTCCAGGGCCGACTTCTAAAATAGCTTTTTGCAATGATTCATTTGCAACATTGGTTAATTCTTTAGCCTTCATAGAAGGCGTTCCAACAAAAAAAGTTTTAGATGTGTCACCGTGGTATCCGTCTAAAATGACAGTAACATCAACATTGATAATATCGCCATCTTTTAAAATTTGCTTATAACTTGGAATTCCATGACAGACCACCTCATTAACACTTGTGCAAATAGATTTAGGAAAAGGATTAAATCCATTTGGAGTATAATTTAAAGGAGCGCTCCGTGCTCCATGAGAGCGCGTCCATTTTTCAGCCATGTTGTTTAATTCTTGGGTTGAAATTCCTGGGGTAATCATATCTCGCAAATATCTTAAAAGTTTCGCTGCTAATTTTCCCGCTTTTCTCATTTTCACAATTTCCGAATCAGTTAATATGGTAATTTGCTTAATATTCATATGTTTATTTCCTGCTTTTTAATACTAACAACATTAACTTAATAATAACTCAATGTTAAGTTAATGTTAAGCATATAATATGCTTATATCGAAAACATCAAATACACAAAAAACAAAAAAACAGATATTCAAGTCGGCCTGATACCCAATTGACAATTTTGATAAGATTTATTCTTCTAACTTATGAGATATAGTAAGTGCAGACGCGTAGCTCAGTGGTAGAGCACTACCTTGACATGGTAGGGGTCGCCGGTTCGATACCGGCCGTGTCTACCAATGATTTCGAATGATGTTTTAAATCACAGCTGTGAACATGTCTTAGCCGCTGCAATAATCAAATTATTTCCAAGTGCTAAATTAGCAATGGGCCCACAAACTCATGCTAATGGTTTTTATTATGATATAGATATCGAAGAACCGATAACTCTTTCAGATTTAAGCAATATTGAATTAGAAATGCGCAATATTATTGCAAAAGATATTCCTTTTGAAAAATTTAATGTTACAAAGGAAGAAGCATGCAAAATCTTTGAAAAACTTAATCAAGATTACAAAAAAGAAATATTAGATTGGATACCAGATAAAAACATCATTCTTTACAGAAATGATAATTTCATAGACCTATGTCGCGGTCCTCACCTTCCAAGCACTGGAGCAATAAGGGCTTTTAAATTACTAAATATTGCTGGATGTTATTGGCGCGCTGACAAAAATCGTAAAGTTTTGCAAAGAATTTCAGGAATAGCATTTTTATCTGAAGATGAATTAAACTTACATTTATTAAGAATAGATGAAATTAAAAAACGGGATCATAGAAAAATTGGATCTAAATTAAATTTATTTTTAGTTTCAAACCCGCTCATAGGACCAGGATTAATAACATGGTTACCAAATGGGTCATTAATAAGAATGGGAATTGAGAATTTTCTACGAAAGGAACATTTTGAAAATGGATACGATGCCATTATATCACCGCACATTGCAAAATTAGATTTATGGAAAATATCTGGACATTGGGAATTTTATTGCGAAAACATGTTTTCTCCAATGAAAATAGACGATCAAGAATACATCTTGAAACCCATGAATTGTCCATTTCATATTCTTGCATACAAATCTAAACCTAGAAGTTATAGAGAATTACCAATTAGATTTTGCGAATTAGGAACGGTTTACCGCTATGAATTAACAGGCGTATTACATGGGCTAATGAGAGCAAGAGGATTTACTCAAGATGATGCTCATATATTTTGCACCTGGGATCAAGTGGATCAAGAATTGGATAATATTATAAATTTTATTCTAAAAGTGTTAAAAAAATTTGGATTTTTTAAATTTGAAATCAATTTATCAACAATGCCGAAAAAATATGTTGGCAACCTTGAACACTGGAAAAGAGCAGAGAAAAGTTTAGAACAAGCAATTTTAAGACATGGGATAACATATACTATTGACACAGGCGGGGGTGCTTTCTATGGTCCGAAAATTGACTTAAAACTTAAAGACTCACTGGATAGATCTTGGCAATGTTCTACAGTTCAATTAGATTTTAACAATCCAGAGCGCTTTGATTTAAATTTTATGAATTCAACAGGTTTAAGCGAACGACCCGTGATGATTCATCGTGCTTTATTAGGTTCATTGGAACGTTTTATTGGGATTTTGCTTGAGGAATATACGGGAGCATTGCCATTTTGGATAGCTCCTGAGCAAATTCGAATATTAACCATTGCCGATAGACATACGGAATACGCAAAGAAGATAGAACAAATTCTTATTAAAAAGAATTTTAGAACAAAAATCTCTAAAGAAAATGATAAATTAGGCGCCAAGATTAGAGATGCTCAAATGGACAAAATTCCATTAATGCTGGTCATTGGAGACAAGGAAATTGAACAAGAAAATGTCACAATTCGAACGCGTAAAGGTGAAAATCTTGGGCTGAAAAATGAACATGAATTACTTGCATATTGCGAATCCTTGATGTAATTTACGCAATAATTTATTGAAATTTAGAATTCCAAATTAGAAATCTTTAGAAATCTCTTGATATTTTATCACTAATGATACATTAAACTAACAAGGAAGAATGGCCGAGCGGTTTAAGGCACTGGACTTGAAATCCAGCGCAAGGGTAACTTTGCCGTGAGTTCGAATCTCACTTCTTCCGTATTAAACAATTGAAAGCCGATAATCAGATTTGAACTGATGACCTACTGATTACGAATCAGTTGCTCTTCCAACTGAGCTATACCGGCGTTGGACAAGCTAGGTATATATATTATTTTTTTATTTTTCAATTTAAAACTAATAAATTAAATAATATATATCACACACTTATTATACACTTGCGATTACTTCTTTATTAAAATGGTGAAAATATAGAAATTTGAAAATTAGTAATAGTGTTAAGTCCAGTTTCAACTCTTTGATTGTGAAAGGTTCGCTTATAGGGAACTATTCCAGCAAGTATACTTGCTTCAATATGCATGCCAGATATCAATTCCATAGAATATCCAAAAATAAATTCCATTGTTCCAGAAAGTATCTTGGCTCTGTATTTGTCACTAGATTTTAAAATAGCTATTTTATTTCTAATTTCAAAAAATAAACCCTCATCAAATAATGAACCCTTTAATTGAAATCGAGCTCCCAGCCCAGCTGAAAGTCCTATAAAACGTATATCACTAATCTTTGTAGTAAAACTTTCTTCTGTGATTAATTTAGATTTAATCGAAATCGGAACCATAATTGCAAATATTTCATTTATCTTCTTTCCATATAAAACACTCAAGACCGAATCTTCCAATAAATCAGTTGGAGTTATTCCAATAATATTTTCAGAATTTAAATTCTCTTTTTTCTCATCAGGCACTTTGGCCAATAAAGGATTCGCTGAAAAAATATTGATAAATAAAAAAGATAATACATAAAAAATTATAACCATAAACTTAAAGTTCCCTATTTCCTGAAAATTCTAACGAATCTTTTGTTATAAATTTGTTCTCTTTTGTTTTCATTAAATTAATTTTTTCTTAAGTTCAGAAACTTCTTCTTGAATACGAAAAAGATGTTTTTGCGTTTCAGAAAAACGCTCTTGTGTCATTAAGAATTTTCCTTTCATGGCTATGAATAATTTCTCTGAATGCTCAACACGACGTAATAAATAATCAATATATGCTATCATTTCATCAAAACTATCAGGAATATTATCAATGTTTATTTTAAGTCCAAGAGAAATATTTGTTTTGATATTTTTGAAACATTGTTCATATTTTTCAATTTGAATTTTTAAAAAATTACTTTCTTCACTAGGGGGAATTTTAGAATTGCTAGTATTTTCAACACTGTACTTAGCTAGATTAAAGTGTGTCGTCGAATTTGATTCAGACAGATTTTTTTTATCTAAATTTATCATAAGATTAAATTTCTATACTACATATAATTGAAACAATTATCTAGCTATTAGTTTTTTGCAGAACAAATAAAATTTACAACTAATTAAAATTTTATATTCTTTCAAATGTGAATATATTATTTGATTCTAGGAAAATAAAGTAGTTAAGAGCGAATCCTTGCTAAAATTTACAACTAATTGTCGTGAGCTAATTAATGTCTGTGTCGGTTCCTCATTTCTAATTTCTGTATCGTTTAAATCTTCAACTAATACAACATTGATAATTGGAGCTGGTCCAATTTGGGGAGGAGAGGTATTTAATTTTGTTTTTTTGTAGTGATCACTGAATCGAGAACTTGTTTTTGTAGCACATAAATTAATATCATCAATTATTTTTTGTTCTATGAATTGAATTTGAGTGTCCCTTAAAGAACTGTCACCAAATATTTGTAATCGAATTTCGTAATGCTCAGATAATTCTAACAATTCTTTGCGTTTTTGATTATTGAGTTGATCAGCGGCCTCAATGGGAAGTTTTACAATCAACCAATCACAATTTTGTTTCTTTTTAATTTTTATTAAATAAGTACAGATGTTTCTAAATGCTAAAATTGCCAATCCAAAAACATCCCTAACTCTTCCTGTTCCATAACAATTTTCACAAGCAACGTGACTTATTAAATGGTGGGATTGTCTTAAACGTTGACGAGTTAACTCTAAAGTTCCATTGTTACTTATTGGACTGATTTTAATTTTTGCTTTATCGCTTTTGGTAATTTCTATTAATAATAATTCCACATCTTTTCGATGCTTAACTGAAATCATATCAATGAAATCCACCACAATGATGCCACCTAAATCCCTAAGACGAAGCTGACGTGCAATTTCGTTAACTGCTTCTAAATTTGTTTTATAAACCGTGGCCTCATGATCTTCCTCTTTTGTAGATTTTCCAGAATTAACATCGATTGCCACTAGCGCCTCTGTTTGTTCTATTATGATATATCCACCAGACGGAAGTTGAACTTGACGATGAAACAATCCTTCAATTTCTTTTTCTACACCGCAATATGAAAATATGGGTTCTTTTTTTCGATAATATTCAAGAATTTGAGCCAAATTTGGTATTTGATCCTTGAAAAATTTATAAATTTCCTCATATTCATCTTTGTTATCAATAATGATCTTTGAAACATCCGAACTGCAATAATCTCGAATAGTTCGCATAATTATATTTGATTCTTTGTACAACAAGGCAGGCGAACCACTTATTTGAGAGTTGTTATTAATCTCTTCCCAGATTTCGCATAATTTTTTAAAATCACGATATAATTCTGACCGCGTTGCCAAAGTTCCAACCGTTCGTATGATAACTGCAAGACCATCCGGAAGAGATAAACTGGAAAGAATATCTCGTGCAATTTGACGTGCGGGTTCATTGCTTATTTTTCTAGAAATTCCACCTCTTCCTCCATCGGAATGCATCAAAACAATACAGCGGCCTGGAAGTGAAATATAGGTAGAAATCGCAGCGCCTTTTGTTCCAACTTCATCCTTTGTCACCTGAACTATGATTTCTTGTCCGCGGCTTAATAGATCAGATGGTTTATTTTTTTTTGTGTTTTTTACGGATTCTAAATAAATGTCGGGCCGAATTTCTGACATTGGCAAAAAGCCCTGCTTCTCTTCTCCGAAATCAACAAAAACTGCTTCTAAACTGTCTTCGATATTTGAAATTATTCCTTTATATATATTACCTTTAAGCTTAATTCTTCCCTGGGTTTCAATATCTAAATCCAATAATTTACCATTATTAATAATCGCAATTCTAATTTCTTCGGCTATATTAGCGTTTATGATAATCTTTTTAGACATTATAATTTTATAGATACTACAGAAGGTGTGACAATGAAATGACCTTTATGGAACATATTGCGCATAAGTTTATGCAAGATCCGCTACGAAACCTCGACGCATAGTATTCTCGGTAACGCACTTTATATTAACGAAATGCAAAAGATATCCAGGACCGCCTGCTTTAATGCCAAATCCACTCATCCTAAAGCCACCAAATGGCTGCCTGTGAACCATGGCGCCAGTGCTTCCACGATTCAGATAAAGGTTTCCAACTTTGAAAGTTTTTCTAGCTTTTTCTAAATTTAATGGGCTCCTGGAATAAACAGCGCCAGTCAACGCGAATTCAGTTGAATTTGCGATATTGATTGCATTTTCAAAACTTTTAACTCTCAATACTGTAACAATGGGACCGAATAATTCAGTGTTCATCAAATGACCATTGAATTCATCTACTTCGATTAGGGTAGGTGGTACAAAATTGCCCTCATTTTTTACAGAACCTTCAAATAAAATATTAAATTCATCTTTTGCATGTGTGATTTCACTCAAAAGCCGCTCCCTTGCCAGCGAATCAATTACAGGCGGCAATGAACAGGCCGGATCAGTTGCTGGTGCGATAATCAAGCTACGACAAGCTTCAATGAGCCTTTTGATAAATAAATCATAAACAGTATCATGTACTAACAAGCGTGAGCAGGCTGAACATTTTTGTCCAGAAAAACTAAAAGAACTTTGAATAACACCCGAAACTGCTTCATCAATATCAGCGCTTTCGTCAATTATAATTGCGTTCTTGCCACCCATTTCGCAAATTACACGCTTTATTTGTAATTGACCTGGAACAACTCTTGAAGCTTTTTCAATTATAGAAAGACCAACTTCCTTGCTTCCAGTGAAAGCTATTTGTGCTATCAATGGATGTTCAACTAAATAAGCACCAACAAGGCTTCCTTGTCCGGGAAGGAATTGACACACTTCCACCGGAAATCCAGCTTCAAGGATTAACTCAAAAAAAATATTAGCTATCAATGATGAATTTTCAGCCGGCTTTATTATAACTGGATTACCTGAAACCAGAGCCGCTACAGTCATGCCACACAGAATAGCTAAAGGAAAATTCCAGGGAGAAATGATTAAAGTTGGACCTCTGCCTTCATAGGTGAGAATATTATCTTCTCCCCATAAATTTCCTTGTTTTTTTTGACCAATTTCATTAAATGCTTGTTGTGCATAATAATTACAAAAATCAACCGCTTCTCCAACTTCAGCATCGGCCTCAGCCCAAGGTTTTGCTATCTCGTGACACAGTAAAGCAGCAAGTTTAATTCGATTAATCTTTAACAAATCTCCAAGTCTTAACAGCATACTGGTTCGCTCTGAAAGTTTTATTGATTGCCAGTTCTCAAAGGCGAAAAAAGCTTTCTGCACAGCAGTCTCGGCTTGAGATATACTTGCCAGTTCTACTTCTGCAAGTAAGATATTTGTATTGTTTGGATTAAAACGTTTAAAAATAGATTGCCCGCTCTGTTTTTCTCCGGAAATTATTACCGGAACCCGAATTGGAAATTTATTAATCCAACTCTCTATTGATTGTTGAAATTTTTCACAGTTATCAATTTCTGTAAAATCAAGAAATTGACAATTTTCAAAATTTTCTATTTTTTCTTGTGAAATACTGTGTGTGTAATTTGGTTTAGCTAATAGTGTCATTGGATCTACATTGTCCTTGTGTGTAAGTTTTAAAAACCCAGAATTTGAAGTATTCTCCAAAAGTCTTCTAACGAGATAGGCCATTCCTGAAAACAGCTCTCCAATTGGAGCATAAACACGAATACGATGCCCACGAGAAGACAGAACCCTGCGTTCCGGTTCCGCCATTCCGTACAACATTTGAATTTCATATTTATCTACAGAAATTTTATTTTGTTCTGCATATGTAATTGCATGACAAATTGATCGTAGATTATGACTCCCAAATGCAGGATTAAGACTTTCAAAATTATCTAGCAAAAAACGACTGAGGCATTCATAATTTAAATCACTCTCGTATTTGTTTGTGAAGACGGGACAAGTGAAGCCTTTTTGTTTTGCGTTTATGACTTCAAAATCCCAATACGCTCCTTTAACTAATCGGACACAGATTGGAGTTCCTCTTTTCTGTACCAGGGCAAGTAATCTTTCAAGATCTAGATTCGAGTTTCTTAAATATGATTGACATACAATTCCAAAGTAAGGATAATCTCTTAATTCGGGATGCATAACAATAGATTCAAATAGATCGTAAGTTATATTATGCATTTCCCATTGCTCAAGATCACAATTTAAAAATACTTTGTTTTTTTTTGCAGATAAAAATAGTGGCAAAATTTTTTCATAAGCGCGATTTACGGAACCTTTCAAATCTGTTGATTTTAATTGAGATTCAAGAGCACTAATTTTAATCGAAACATTGACACGGGGAGTAATGTCAATATTCTTGCCGAATTCCCATTCAAGTGTTTTTTTTGCTAAATTTTCAATTAAATCCATATAGCGCAGTCTGTATTGCTCTGCATCAAATTCGCTAAGCGTATATTCGCCTAAAAGATCCACAGTGAAACCAATTTGATTTCTATGTAAAATATGTAATTTTTTTAACGCATTTTCTGCATTATTGCCGACAATGAAACGCGTTGCCATATTGCGTATGTTTTTACGAATAATGGAAGCAAATATATTGGATAAAACAGAATCAGATATCTTAATTAAAGTAGTATCTATTAAATTATAGATCCTTTGTATGTTTTTATTTTCACTACCCATGTCATCGAAAATACATTGTCGCAAATGTTCTATTATTTGCTTTGATGTTCTGAGCTGTGGAAAAGCATCTACGAATCGAAACAAACCGGTTTTAAATTTTGGGTCTTTCATTACCCAGTCCATCAATTTGTTGTGCCAATAATATCCATTGAAAACATTAGGTTTTTCACCCTTCATTTCCTTGAAAATTTCAACACCAAGAGATTCTATTTTATTTTGCATATATTACGGAACCAAAATTAGAAATTTATACCAATATCACATGGATGCATTAATATAACAAGAGACTACAACAAATAACGCCGTTATTTCAATCATTAAATAATAAATCAAAGATGTAAGACAATTATTGAATAATTCACAACCCAATTTTATAGTATTTTGCATCTAGTCAATTTATAGCATAGACAGCTATGTTGATTTATTTTATTTTAATACTTTAAGCAAACTCGATAACTCATCAAATAGTTTATATTTAATTTTATATAATCATAAAATGTTAACTTCTGAAATTTGAAGTTTGAAATATGTAAATCTTTTATCTGTGCTTTATGCTAAATAGCAAAATATTTAATCCTATTTATTTTAAATTAATCAATTAAAAATTTCGAAAATAATTTCTTGAAATACTGATAAAACTTACAAAACATGCAGCCATAAGATATATTGATACATAATAAATATTTCCCGTAAATCTAATTAAACTCATTACAATCAACGGTGCAGAGCCTCCAAAAATAACTGAACTAAAATTCCAACAAAACGAAACTGCAGTTGTGCGAATTTTAACCGGAAAAGATTCTGCAACTAATGGATTCAATACGCCTTCCGAAATCCCTATGAAAATACCCAATAAAACAGAAACAATAAAAATAAGTTTATGATCGCCATTTTGCAAAGCAAAAACAAATGGAACCGAACTTATGAAAATACCAACTATTCCAATTAAAATCATGATCTTTTTATTGAAAATATCAGATAGATAACCCGCAAACAATGTCGACAAAGTATAACTCGACACAATTAACAAATTAAACTTACTAGCTGTTAAATTTTCAAATCCCAAATGGTTGATCATCATATTTTTTCCGTAAATAAAAACTATAAAAAATGAAATTTGAGTTGTTAGAAAAACAGAAAACAGGAAAAAAATCTTTTTTTTATAATTAGTCATCAGTTCGAAAAAAGGGTTTTTAACTAAATCATTGTCTAATTTTTTCCTTTCAAAATCCTTGCTTTCAATAAGCATTCGTCGCATACAAAGACTAAGCAAAGCCCCCGTCGCGCTTAAAAGAAAAGGGATTCGCCAAGCAAAAAGAAATATTTGTTCACTGGAAAAGAAATGCTCAATAAGAAGAATAGTGCATGAGCTCAGCATTAATCCTATTCCAACACTAGTTAAGGCCAATGTTCCAAAAAATCCACGTCTTACAAGTGGGACTGACTCGTAAAGATAGACACACGAAGAACCAAATTCACCACCCAGTGCAATACCTTGAACGATCCTGCAAATTATTAGCAATATTGGAGCAAAAATTCCAATATCTTTATAAGTAGGAAGTAACCCTATACACAAAGTTGGAATCGACATCAATAAAACACTTATCAGTAATGATTGTTTTCGACTGTAACGATCTCCAATGTAACCAAAAATCAAACCACCAATTGGTCTAGCTATTAACCCAACTGAAAATGTAGCAAACGTTAACAATGCAGCTGTATATTGATCTCCAAATGGAAAAAATAAAACAGTGATCACTGTGGCAAAATATGCATATAATGTGTAATCATACCATTCTAATACATTTCCAATTGATGCAGATATGACGGATTTAAGCATTAGATTCATTTAATTTAGCTAACAGAGAGTTTTGACGGTGACAAGAATTTTGATTTAACGATTATTGCATCTTAAAATAATACATTGATTAAATCGGGGAGTAGATTTTATAATTCAAATGCAATTCAAAAATTTGTAATTACTTTGATGATCTATGTTTTATTTTAATATTAACACTAAACACCGAATTAGTGGCTATTTTAAAATTTAGCTTAAATTCTATTATTTCAACACAGACAATATATTGAAATCTGTGCCCATAAAATTCAATTTGCAATTCTGCATATACATATCAGCGTGAGTTTTAAATTACCATACAATAATTTGAGGTTATTCTTATTTAACTGGCTCATTATTTATTTTCAATATTTTTTCTAACATATGTGCAATATTTAAAATATTTGATTCCTCAAATGGTCGACCAATTAATTGAATACCAATAGGAAGATTTTCTTTGGAAAAACCGCCTGGAATTGAAATTCCTGGCAAACCAGCCAAATTAGCCGGAATTGTGAAAATATCCCCTAAATACATCTTAAGAGGATCATTTATTCTTTCTCCCAATGGATATGCTACACTTGGAACCGTTGGACATATAATTGCGTCAACAAGCGTGAAAGCATTTCTGAAATCATCAACAATCAAGGAACGAATTTTCTGCGCTTTAATATAATATGAATCATAACAACTAGCACTTAGGACAAATGTTCCCAACAGGATACGTCTTTTAACCTCTGCTCCAAATAATTTTCCTCTAGTTTCTTTATATAAATTTTTAAATCCGCCCTCAAAACCAATCCTTGGCCCATATCTTATTCCATCATATCTTGCCAAATTGGATGAAGCTTCCGCTGTTGAAATGATATGATAAGCCGCAACAGATAAATGAACATGAGGTAAGGAAATAAAATAAACTTTTGCACCGAGGGTTCTGAGCCTTGAAATAGCGTTTTCTACACAAGTTTTTACTTCCGGGTCCAGTGCAACATCTTTGTTTAAATATTCCTTAGGAATTCCAATTCTTACTCCTTTTATGTCTCTATTTAATGTCAAATTATAATTTGGAACTGAAATTTTAATACTTGTTGAATCTTGTTCATCATATCCAGCTATACCAGATAATAATGTTGCAGCATCTTCAACCTTATGTCCAAACACTCCAACTTGATCCAGTGAACTAGCAAAAGCTATTACTCCAAATCTTGAAACTCTGCCATAAGTAGGTTTTATGCCGACAGTTCCAGTAAATGCCGCTGGCTGTCGAACCGACCCTCCGGTATCAGTGCCAAGTGTTCCAAATGCTAAATTGGCAGCGATTGCCGCAGCAGAACCACTCGAAGAACCACCCGGGGTTCTACTAAGATTAACTGGATTTTTGCATATTTTGTATGCACTGTTTTCACCCGAAGAGCCCATTCCAAATTCGTCTTGATTTAATTTTCCAATTATTACTGCGCCTTTTGATCTTAAATTTCTGATAACAGTGGCGTCATATGATGCTAAATAATCTTGTAAAATTTTACTAGACGCATTTAAAGGCAAACCTTTACAGGAAATCATATCCTTGATTCCAATGGGAATGCCATCTAATTCGCCAAGTGATTGATTAAATTTTCTTCTTGCATCCGAATCAATAGCCTGCTTCATTGCACCAATTTTATCTACACATAGATAACAGCCAATATTTTCATCGATGGATTCAATGCGTTGAATACATTTCTGCGTCAATTCGACGCTTGTTGTTTTGCCAAATTTCAACGCAATACTAGCCTGTGTTAATGTATTTATATTATTCATAATGCAAAATTTATTAAATTTGATCCGTAAACATGTTTATTAAAATCATTAATTATTTATATAATCTTAGGAACCTTGATTAAATTATTCTCAAACCCAGCTGAATTTCTCAAACTTGATTCACCAATCTTTTCATGAACTTCATCTACTCGTTCATTTAATTCAATTGGGATAACACACCTAATTGGTTCCACTTTAGATGTATCAACACTTTCTAATACTTTAACATAGTTTAGTATATTTTCTAAATCTTTTTTATAGGTTTCTAGTTCGGTTTTGCTCAAAGCAAGCATGGCGAGATTGGCTATTTTTTCAATACAATCCATAGAAATTTGCATAGGTAATTTGATATCATATATTATATTAACGATACAATAAAAATATATATACACAGCACTAAGCAACATATATTCGCAATCACAATTCTGTTAAATTGCAAAATTTACACAATTAACCAGTGAATTAATTTTAAATATATTGCTTTGCTTGAAACAGGATAATAATTTTCAAGAGCCAATAACAATAATAAAATAATGCAATTATTTGTTACCGTGTTCCAGGTAAAGCATTTTCATTTTTTCCCTAACCCTTTTCAAAGTTTCAGATGCCAAGCATCGAGCTTTTTCATTTCCATTTTCTAAGATTTTAAACAAAAAACCAGTGTCCTTGCTTAATTCAATTCGTTTTTTTCGAAATGGCTCCAAATAAGAATTTAGACCATCAATCAAATTTGTTTTTAAATACCAAGATCCACGATCCCCAATTCTGTCAGCAATCTTTTCCGAGCTTTCTCCTGTGCACATTGTTAATAAATGTAATAAATTGGCTATCTCCGGTCTTCCGCAGGGATCATAAGTAATAACGCATTCATTATCTGTTTTAGCTTTTCTTATTAAATTTGCAGTTTCATCACTTGTTAAATTTAAAGAAATGGCATTTTTTCGACTTTTGCTCATTTTTTGTTTTCCATCTAAGCCTAATATTACTGGAAATTCACTCAATAACGCATTGGGCTCAAAAAATATTGTGCCATATCTTTCATTAAATCGTTTAGCTATTTTTCTAGATAATTCCAAGTGAGGCAATTGGTCTCTGCCTACTGGAACCAGATTTCCATTACAGAATAAAATATCTGCAGCCTGATGTACAGGATATACCATCATGGCAGCATTAATTGCATTCAAATTAGCTGCCTTAATTTCATCTTTTACAGTTGGATTTCTTTCCAGTTCTGACATTTTCACTAAACTTAAAAATGGCAACAAAAGTTGATTTAATTCTGGAACGCTACTATGTGTAAAGATTACAGTCTTCTTATTGATAGGATCAAGCCCTGCGGCCAAATAGTCTAAAATAATTTCTTTAATGTAATTGAGCGTTTCTTGATTCGAATTTCGATCTGTTAATACTTGATAATCTGCTATTACTATATAATTTTCAATGTTAAGATTTTGCAAAAATACTCGATTTTTCAATGTCCCAAAGTAATGACCGATATGAAGCGGTCCCGTTGGCCTGTCCCCGGTCACTGCTCGATAATTTTTAGGATTATTTTTTAAATCTATCCAAATACTATCACTTTTATTTTTTGTATTGTTAAATGTTGATATGCTCACGGAAAAATTCCATTATAATTTCATTTCTAGACAAAACTCCACATTGTCAATATCACCCTTATCATGTTACCACCACTGTCATATTAAAAATTGAGATATTTTTTAAAATTTAAAATTCATTTGATATTTAATAATGATGGCAACTGTATTTTTGCTAGCCTGTTTTGTTTACTTTTACTTAAAATCGTTTTTACAACTTATTATTACTCTTATGTTATGCAATAAATAATAAATAAAAAATATAAATAAAGAAATAAAAATAAAGGTGGTAAAATATAAACTTTACTTAAGACTATCTAGTAAACAGCTCTTCTATTTGATTACCTATTGACAAAATATATAAAATCATTAAAACACCAAAGTCATCCCATAGGAGCTGAATCTATGAAAGTACGAGCCTCTGTCAAGAGGATTTGCAGTAAATGTAAGGTAGTAAAACGTCGTGGTGTTGTTCGCGTTATTTGCGACGATACCCGTCACAAGCAGAGACAAGGATAAATTTAAATATGGCACGTATCGCAGGTGTGGATCTTCCTAAAAATAAAAAAATGAGTTTTGCTCTCACTTATATCTATGGAATTGGACCCGTTAATTCGGTAAAAATTTTACACGAAGCCAATGTAGATGAAAATAAACGAACTGACATATTAAGTGAAGAAGAAATTGCCAGAATACGTGACGTGATTGATACAACTTGCAAGGTTGAAGGAGATTTACGACGTGAAGTGTCCATGAATATAAAACGTCTTATGGATTTAGGATGTTATCGTGGACTTAGACATAGAAAAGGTTTGCCGGTAAGAGGTCAAAGAACACATTCAAATTCACGCACTCGGCGCGGAAAACGCGGTTCAATGACCCGTCGTTAAAGGTTTGGTAAATTTAGATGATTTCTACAGTAAAAATTAAAAAACGAACTAAGAAAAATATAGCCCACGGTATAGCACATATCTATACTACTTTTAATAATTCAATAATAACAATAACAGACAATTCTGGCGCAACCATTGCTTGGGCAACATGTGGAAGCAAGGGTTTTAAGGGGTCCAAGAAAAACACCACACTGGCTGCTCAGATTGCAACCGAAGAAGCTTGCCGAAAGGCTAAAGAGCATGGCATGAAAGCTTTAGAAGTTTATGTAAAAGGTCCAGGATCTGGTCGTGAATCTTCCCTTAGAGCAATTTCAAGTTGCGGAATTAAAATTACTATGATAAGGGATGTAACGCCTGTGCCACATAATGGTTGCAGGCCGGTAAAACAGAGAAGAGTTTAATCAAGTACACAATATCTAATAGTAAATAAATAATAATTTTATACGCACAATGATAAGAGTTAAAAGTAAGAGCAATAAAAACATAAAAAACAAAAGTGAAGGTGAATAAGATATGCATCGTAATTGGCAAACATTAATTAAACCAAAAAGTTTAGTAATTGACCGTGATGTTAGTTCTAATAAATATGGCAAATTTGTACTCGAACCTCTCGAAAGAGGTTACGGGGTAACTCTTGGAAATGCATTGCGTCGGATTTTACTATCGTCCCTGCAAGGCTCTGCTATTACATCAATTAAAATAGAGAACGTTCAACATGAATTTACATCTATTCCATACGTAAAAGAAGATGGAGTTGAAATAGTTTTAAATTTAAAAGAAATAAATATTAAACTTCATGAAACCGATTATAAAATTGGATATATTTCAAAAGTTGGTCCTTGTGTGGTTACTGCAAAAGATATAAAGGCTGATGCTTTATTGGAGGTGTTGGATCCTGAACAATATATCTGCACAGTATCTGAAGGTGGCAAATTTAGCGCAGAACTTGTTATTAAAAATGGACGTAGCTATGTTCCGGCTGATTCAATTAGAAATTCTGAACATTCAATTGGAACTGTTCAAATAGATAGCCTATTTAGCCCAGTTAGAAAAGTTAATTATCAAATTACAAATGCAAGGGTTGGTCAGCAGACTGATTATGATAAATTAACTATGGAAATCCATACCAATGGTTCAGTTTCTCCCGAGGATGCACTTGGAATTGCGGCAAAGATTCTAAAAGAACAATTATCCATCTTTATAAGTTTCTCTGAAGATGATGAGCCGGTTCCTCTAGAAGCGAATCAAAGAACAGACAAATTAAGTGATCAATTAAGTCGTCCAGTAGGAGAATTAGAATTGTCGGTACGTTCTGCTAACTGTCTGGCCAATGCAAATATTAGACTTATTGGTGATTTAGTTCAAAGAACAGAAAGCGAAATGTTAAAAACAAAGAATTTTGGCCGTAAAAGCCTTAAGGAAATTAAGGAAATTTTAAACGAGATGAATTTATATCTCGGTATGAGAATAAGTAATTGGCCATCAAAGCCAGGAACCGAAACTATAATAATAACTTCTTCTAATGAAGATGACTATAAAGACAAGGAATAAGATTTGACATATGCGACATTTAAATAAAGGAAGAAAGCTAAATCGTACTTCTTCGCACAGAAAAGCCATGTTTTCAAATTTGGCCGTGTCTCTATTTAAACATGGTCAAATAGAGACTACAACTGCAAAAGCTAAAGATTTACGTTGCATTGCAGAAAATTTGATCCAACTTGGAAAACGTGGAGATTTACATGCACGCCGTCAAGCTTATCGCATTATTAGAGAACGAGACGTTTTAAGTAAACTATTTAATGAAATTGCTCCTAATTATCTGTCTAGAAACGGTGGTTATACGCGCATTTTTAAAAATGGATACAGAAAAGGAGATGCGGCACCTCTTTCCATAATTGAGCTAGTAGCTTAATTTGTTTAATCTGATACTGCAAGGTGTTGCGATAGATTGTGATATTTGCATGAATATTAGATTACTTAAATGGCGAGGTAGCTCAGAAGGCCAGAGCGATGGTCTCATAATCCATAGGTCGGGGGTTCGATTCCCCCTCTCGCCATAATCTATATTATGATAAACTCTTACATATTCTCTGAAGTAGAGTTGAAATGGCAAAACAAGTGGGAGCAATCTGGGATATTTAAAGTATCTCAAAATCTCGAGGAATTACACAAAAAACCTAAATATTATATTCTCGATATGTTTCCATACCCATCTGGATCCGGTTTACATGTTGGACATCCGGAGGGTTATACTGCAACTGATGTAATCGCACGCATTAAACGCATGCAGGGTTTCAATGTACTTCATCCAATGGGTTGGGATGCTTTCGGGTTACCAACAGAGCGAGCTGCTGTTAGAGAAAATACCCATCCAGCAATTATAACTAAACGCAACATTGGCAACTTTAAGAAACAAATTAAACGCCTTGGTTTTAGCTATGACTGGTCACGGGAAATTGATACATCGAATCCAGATTATTACAAATGGACTCAATGGATTTTTTTAAAATTATATAAAAAGGGGCTGGCATATTTAGAAAATGTGGAGGTCAATTGGTGTCAAAAACTTGGAACAGTTTTAGCAAATGAAGAAATCAAGGACAATAAATACATTGAAACCGGAGATCCTGTTGAACGTAGAGTTATGCGTCAATGGATGCTCAGAATAACTGCGTACGCTGAACGTCTATTGGTTGATCTTGATGACGTAGATTGGCCCGAAAACGTGAAAGAAATGCAGCGTAATTGGATAGGAAAATCTGTAAAATATGAAATAGATTTGCAAATTGAAAACCAAGATGAAAAACTTAAAATTTACACTGCTAACCCGGAAGCAATAAACGGATGCACGTTTTGCGTCATATCGTCCAAGCATCATTTAATTGAAAAATTAAATTTAGAAAGATTTAAAATGCTTAAATTGGATAGTGAGAATTTTGGATATTTTACTGGAAAATATGTAATTCATCCCGTAAATAAAAAAAGACTACCATTATGGTGTGCTGATTATATTAATGAAATTGACGAAATGGCAATAATGGCAGTCCCAAAAATCAACAAGAAAGATAACATATTTGCCAAATTACACAATCTTCCAATTATTGATTACGAAATTATAAATAAAATTGATTATGTCGGAATTGAGAAAGTCAATTACAGACTCAGGGATTGGCTTTTTTCACGACAGCGATATTGGGGAGAACCGTTTCCTGTTTTAATTTTGTCAGATGACACAATTAAAATTTTAAACGAAGAAGAACTTCCTGTTCTGCTACCGGCCATTGATGAATACAGATCTACCGGAAATTGTGAGCCTCCGCTTGCAAGAGCGACGAAAGACTGGCTAGAGGTATTGCAAACCGACGGAACAATTGCCAAGCGAGAAACAAACACTATGCCGCAATGGGCCGGGTCATGTTGGTACTATTTGCGATATTTGGATCCAAATAATTCATTCAATTTATGCAATTCAGAAATTGAAAAATATTGGATGCCAGTTGATCTGTATATTGGCGGCGTTGAGCACGCGGTTTTACATCTTCTATATGCTCGATTTTGGCATAAGGTGCTTTATGATTGTGGGGTTGTTTCGACCAAAGAGCCGTTTAAAAAATTATTTAATCAAGGAATGATTCTTTCAAACAGTTATCAAGATGAAAATGGAAAGTATTATTTTCCTGAGCAAGTTAGTCAAATAGGTCAAAATTATTACATTAAAGAGAATAATAAAATTGTAAAAACTCAAATTGAAAAAATGTCTAAGTCTAGATACAATGTAATCAATCCGGACGAGGTAATAGATAAATACGGAGCAGATGCTATGCGTCTATATGAGCTTTTCATGGGGCCTCTTGATCAAGTTAAACAATGGGAAACCAGCGGACTGGAAGGCGTTTATCGATTCATACAACGTGTCTGGAGAATGTCACTGCGAAATTTATCCAATATTAATGGAAAATCATGTCCAAAACTTTGGAAAACACTTAACAAAACAATTAAATTTTCATCAGAGCGAACCATTGAATTAAAATTTAATACAGTGATAGCACAATTGATGATTTTTGTTAACGAGGCAACCTCCGCTCCAATCCTTCCAAGGGAAATACTGTGTACTTTTATTAAAATTCTTTCACCATATGCTCCACACATTGCTGAGGAAATTTGGGAAAAACTTGGAAATGATGGATTTGTGGCAAACGCAGAATGGCCAAAATTTGATGAAGATCAATGCATCGAAAGCGAAATAACAATTGTTGTTCAGATAAATGGAAAAAAAAGAGCCGAATTTTTAACATCAAGAGGTCAAACCGAAGAAATGATCAAAAGTCAAGCACTTGAACTTGATAAAATTAAAATTTTATCACAAGAAGGGCAGATTAAGAAAATAATAATAATACAAGATAAAATAATTAACTTCATCACATAAGGGTGTTTTGTGCACGCTATTAAAATAACATAATTTCGTAATTTTATAAAATATTGTTTAATGTCTATATCGTCAATTATTTCATATTTAACACATTGGATATTAAATTTATTTTTAAAATTCAATATTCAATAAAACTTATCAATGTTTCCAAATCACAATCTAATTGTTTACTGGATTTATGAAATTAATTCGTAACAATATTATTTATTGTTATGCCTATTGTATAACATAAATTATTACCAGCACCCACTTGCCTCTTTGATAAAGATATGCTCGATTAGATACTTATGCGTGAGTATGAAAGTATCTATGTATTAAATCCAGAAACAACTGATCTTAAAGCAAAAGAATTTGCCTTAAGGATGAAAGATCTAATCCTTCGAGAAGGGGGGAAAAGCATTAAACTAGATTGTTTGGGTCGTAGAAAGCTAGCATGGGAGCGCAAAAAATATCAACGTGGAATCTATATGCAGCATCGCTATCTTGGTAATCCGGGATTGGTAACGGAATATGAAAGAACATTAGCCATTGAAGAAACAGTTATTTTGCGTCAAAGCGTTTTATTGAATAAAAACATAGATCCAGCAATGTGTGAAGAACAACCTGATCAACTTGAAGTTCCAATCATAAAAGAAAAGGAACGCAAGGATGCACAACATCGTTTCGCTGATAATACCGCCGACAATAACAAATCCAATGATAAACCTTACGAGGAAGTGTATACTGACAATAACAGCATCAAGGAAGATATCAAGGAAGACAACGTCGAAGATAGGAGCTTAAATATAAATGGCTAATCATATTCAAATAATACTAAAACGTGATGTTGGCAAGTTAGGTCGAGCAGGAGATGTTGTAAGAGTGCGGCCAGGATATGCACGTAATTATCTTTTTCCGAATTTATATGCATTGCCGGCCTCATTATCGAGACTTGTTCAATTGGAATCTCAGAAAATTCAAGCCGAACAGCAACGTAACAAATTGCAGCTTGATGCAGAAATCATAAAAAATAATCTCTCTCGTATACAGATTATTATAAAATCAAAATCAGGGGAAAGTGGAAAGCTTTTTGGATCAATATCGGTAAGAGATATTTCATTCATGCTCGCAAAACATGGATTTAGTATTTCACACAAAGATATCAAAGTTAATACTCCAATTAAAACAGTTGGAATTCATGATGTTGAAATAAATTTAACAGCAAATTTAAAAACAATCATCGCCATAAGCGTGGTTGGTGGGTAAAATTTAAGATAATAAAAAAATTACAGATTCTCCGTTTCTCTTCTGCTTCGCTGTGGTCTTGTTAAAATTTATATATATTGTTAATATTTTCAATATTTAGAATAATCATTATTAATCTATCGAATCCAACAGCGATTCCAGCAGTTGGAGGCATTAGTTTTAAATCAAGTAAAAATTCCTTATCTATTTTTGATGATTTTCTACCTAATCGTTTTCTGATTTTTTCGGCTTCAATAAAACGTTTTTTTTGCTCAATAAAATCCGTCAACTCCAGAAAAGCATTAGCTAATTCGATTCCATTAAAATAAATTTCAAAACGATCCGAGAAGAGATTATCATCTTCACATGTTTTAGATAAAGCAGCCATACTGCTTGGCCATCTGGTTACTACGCATGGCGTAGTTTGTCCAATAAAGGGTTCGATGTAAGATATCATTACATGATGAAACGCATCTAAAAAATCTGCATTTTCATAAACATGAAATCCAGATTTTTTAACATGAAAAGCTAAGTTATTTTCCACAATTGCTTGCTTTAGATTTATTCCAACATATTTATACCACAGTTCTTCTAAGGTAAATATTTCAAAAGGTTTATTGAATAAATTTGGGCTTAATAATCTAAATAATTGCTCGCAGTCATTTATGAGATCATTCTGAGTTCCGTTTACTCTGTACCACTCCAATAAGCTAAATTCTCTTAAATGAATTCTTCCTTCGAATTCGTCTCTAAAAACATGTCCTAATTCATATGCTTTTTTGTATCCTCTAGAAATTATTCTTTTCAAATATATTTCAGGACTAGTTCTTAATTGATTATTATTTACCCATATTGGATCAATATAGGTTTCTGTTGTGTTGGTCGAAAGCAATACAGGTGAATCAATTTCAACAAATCCTTGCATATTGAAATAACTTCTAACAATCTGTTTGAAGAAATGGCGTTCTTTAAGTTTCAATTGAAAATTCCTTTCTGGATTTATGATTATTAAAACATCAAAAAATTAATTACATTATTTCATTAAATTGTAATTAATTTTTTGAAAGTAAAACACTTTATAAATGTAAGTTAATCGATTTCAAAATTTATTATTTATTTTTATTTTATATCAACCATCCTGATAAAAACATATGCTGAATTTAATCCTTTTAAATAATATCATTCATTTTTATACCCATATAATTTTTATACCCTAGAACGGCATATGGATAACTTATTCGTAAAATACATGAAACTCAAATATAATCTTTCACAAAATTTGTTACATAATTTTATATATTTATAATTTGTCTTATTTATAGTTTTCATATTACTCGCTACAATATAGTGTTGATTTATATTTATAACAAACGAATCATTTCAAATCATTCCCTGTTTTAATTATTTACAAAATATCACGCAAAACGAAACTAAAAAGCATTAATTTCGTTGCAGATTCTATTTCAAAATACGCGCAAAATAAAAAAATCATAATATCATTAGATTGAAATTTGCATTTAAAATGTTAGACAATTTGTAATCGATTTTACCAAAGAGCGAATAGGAGACAAAGAAATGGACTTTATCAAGAAATATCAACAAATTTTAATTCTTTCTTGTTTATGGCTTTTTTTAATATTAAGCATAATTTTTCTACTTAAAATTCTTTTACCTTTCGTATTGGCAATATTCGTTGCCTATATTCTAAATCCATTAATATCAAAAATTAGCAAATTCGAAATTAAAGGTAAAAAATTACCAAAGTTTACCACTGTATTGATAGTGTACATCCTACTAGGAATAGCAGTATATACATTTTTAACAATATTTTTACCGGAACTTTATTTGGAACTTTCAAAACTTGGAAAAGTAATTGGTGAAGATTTAAATTTGTACAAAGAAGCACATTTGCTAAATGTAACTGATAAATTGCTTCATTATTTTAAGTATTATAAATTTTCAATTGGAGAGTTGGATTTAATTCAACTATTACATTCTACAACTACTCAGATATCTGATTTTATAAGAACACAACTAATAAATTTTATTTCAGAAGTCCAAATGCTAGCACAAAGAATATTTGGATTTGCGTTTAATTTTGTATTAGTGTTAATGATTGCTGGTTTTATATTAATTGATGCAAAAAAAATTCGAAATTTTTTTGTTTACCTTATAATTCCAAAACATCGTGCAGCCTTTGAAATATTTTTAGATAAAGTAGACTCAGGTCTTTCTGGTGTAATAAGGGGACAATTTATAATTTGTTTAGTTAACGCCGTTTTAACTTTGATTGGTTTAATTACGCTTAATATTAAATTTGCCCTTGTGCTTGCTAGCTTAGCTGGAATATTAAGCATAATTCCGATATTTGGAAGCATTTTAAGTACTGTTCCAATTGCACTTGTAGCGCTTATGAATTCAGTAAACACTTGCATTCTGGCGGTTTTGTGGATTGTTATTGTTCATGCGTTGGAGGCAAATATTTTAAATCCAAAAATTATTGGAAATTCAGCCAAGATTCATCCACTGCTTGTAATACTAGCGCTTATAACCGGTGAACATTATTATGGAATACTTGGAGCATTGCTAGCAGTGCCGACAATTAGCATTATATCTACAATTTTTGAAACATTGCTGGAAAAAGCATATAAATATTAATGTTTATATGGACATTTTTAAGTCTTATGAAATAATACCACCAGTAATGGAGAAATATGAACAATGGAAATTTTGAAACGCTTTTTAACAATGATTAAATCACAGATTAATCATATTATAGGTTTAGCAGAAGATCCGGAAAAAATGTTAAATCAAACATTGATTAATATGCAAGAACAATTAATGACTGCAAAAAGACAAGTTGCAATTGCTATTGCAGACGAAAAACGACTTATTCAAGAATACGAAAAAGAGCGTCAAAGTGCAATCGAATGGGAACAAAGGGCTATTTTGGCCGTTCAGCAGGGAAATGATACCCTTGCAAGTCAGGCGCTTCAACGTCAGACCGAACACATAAGGTTAGCGGCCAGTTTCGAAGAGAATTGGAGAGCTCAGAAAAGATCTGTTGATCAATTAAAGGATGGATTATCTAAATTAAGCATCAAACTTTCAGATGTAAAACGCCAGAAAGACTTATTGATAGCAAGGGTAAGAAGAGCGCAGGCACAAAAAAACATTACTGAAACTATGAGTACCCTGTATCCAAATAGCGCGATGGACACTATGGAGCGAATGGAGAAAAAAATTCTTCAAATAGAAGCAGAAGCCGACGCAACCGCTGAATTAGCGGAAGAAATTCATAGTGATCATTTACTTGCAGAATTTAAAAAATTAGAGCAACCCGCAATAGAAAACCAAGCTTTAATAGAATTAAAAAGAAAAATAAGCGCTTTCCCAATTACTTCTAAGAATAAACAATTAAAGGAATGACGGAAGCAAATTATTTTAAAAAACCAAGGTTTTAAAAAGAATATTAAACAAAAAACATTGAACAAATAATTTTTACCTTACGCTTAAAATCGCCATAGCTAAAGCATCTGCAGCATCTTCTGGCGGACGGTTTTTCAATTTTAAAATATTTTTAACCATTTCCGCAACCTTGATCTTGCTTGCCAGTGAATCTCCAGTAACCCCTTTTTTAATATTTTGAGGCGACAAATCAATAATTGTAATTTTCATCAAGCCCAGAGCCAACAATATAACACCTCTTGCCTGCCCAAGAATAAGAGAAGAACGTAGGTTTTTTTTATTAACGAAAATATCTTCAACGGCAGCTTTATGCGGTTTGTATTCGTTAAGAATAATCATAAGAGAATTAAAAAGTTCTGTTAATCTTTCAGAAAGTGTAGTTTCTAGATTTAAACGTATAGTTTTAATAAAAACAGGCTTAATTGAACCACTTGTAAAAGTTGAATCAATAATACCAATTCCAACTTTCCTTGCTCCCGGATCGATGCCAATTATGCGTACATTATTCATAGCAATAAAAAACCCCCCTTGAATTTCTCCAAGGGGGAAAGATCCGGCAACAACCTACTCTCCCACACGGCCTACCGTGCAGTACCATTGGCGCATACAGACTTAACTTCCGAGTTCGAGATGAGATCGGGTGTGTCCCTGCTGCTATAGCCACCGGAAACTAGATAATCAATAAACGAACAATAATTAAATAACAATCTTAACAACAAAACTCAACAACCTTGATTTTGAAATATCTGGAGATGCTAAGCCTCACGACCTATTAGTAGTGGTCCGCTACATGTATTACTACACTTCCACTCCCACCCTATCAATCTCGTAGTCTACAAGAGGTCTTTAGAGGTTTTTTAAACCTGTGAAGTCTAATCTTGGGAGAGGCTTCCCGCTTAGATGCTTTCAGCGGTTATCCTTTCCGAACATAGCTACCCGGCTATACCACTGGCGTGATAACCGGTCCACCAGAGGTTCGTCCAACCCGGTCCTCTCGTACTAGGGTTAGCTTCCCTCAAACTTCCTACGCCTGTGGCAGATAGGGACCAAACTGTCTCACGACGTTTTGAACCCAGCTCGCGTACCGCTTTAAATGGCGAACAGCCATACCCTTGGGACCTACTTCAGCCCCAGGATGCGATGAGCCGACATCGAGGTGCCAAACCACGCCGTCGATGTGAACTCTTGGGCGTGATCAGCCTGTTATCCCCGGAGTACCTTTTATCCGTTAAGCGATGGCCCTTCCATTCGGAACCACCGGCCCACTATGACCTGCTTTCGCACCTGCTCGACCCGTCAGTCTCGCAGTTAAGCTCCCTTATGCCATTACACTCAACGCCCGGTTTCCAATCGGGCTGAGGGAACCATTGCGCGCCTCCGTTACTTTTTCGGAGGCGACCGCCCCAGTCAAACTGCCCATCAGACAGTGTTCCTGATCCCGATGAAGGATCTAGGTTAGATATTCAAATAAATTAGGGTGGTATTTCAACGACGACTCTATAACAGCTAGCGCCATTATCTCACAGTCTCCCACCTATTCTATACAAATTTGCCCGAATATCACTGTCAAACTACAGTAAAGGTTCACGGGGTCTTTCCGTCTTGCCACAGGTACACTGCGTTTTCACAGCACACTCAATTTCGCTGAGTCCCAGTCCGAGACAGTGCGGAGATCGTTACGCCATTCGTGCAGGTCGGAACTTACCCGACAAGGAATTTCGCTACCTTAGGACCGTTATAGTTACGGCCGCCGTTTACTGGGGCTTCAGTTCAAAGCTTCATCTTGCGATTAACCTCTCCCTTTAACCTTCCAGCACCGGGCAGGCGTCACACCCTATACTTCACCTTTCGGTTTTGCAGAGTGCTGTGTTTTTGCTAAACAGTCGCCACCGCCTGGTCACTGCAACCTTTTAAAGCTTCCAGAGCAAGCAAAAGCAAGTCTGTACACCAAAAGAGGCACACCTTCTCCCGAAGTTACGGTGCCAATTTGCAGAGTTCCTTAGACTGAGTTCTCTCAAGCGCCTTGGGATTCTCACCCCATCCACCTGTGTCGGTTTACGGTACGGTCATTAATTAAGCTCCACACGCGGCTTTTCTTGGAAGCTTGGGATTACTAACTTAACCCATATTTCTACGGGCGACGTCATAACTTCTCGACTACATGAGGGAACCTTTTATCGTATCCCCTCCATCTACAAGCTTAAACCACTATCCAATATGTGGCCTAGCTACCCTTCTTCGTCCCCGCTTGCTTCAACACTTAACTAAAAGTACTGGAATATTAACCAGTTTACTATCGTCTACGCCTATAGGCCTCGACTTAAGATCCGACTAACCCGGGGAGGATTAACCTGGCCCCGGAAACCTTGGATTTACGGCGAGAATGTTTTTCACATTCTTTATCGCTACTCATTGTGGCATAATCTCTTGTAGAAGCTCCAATGGTTTTTTCAATCCATCTTCACAGCCGCTACAATGCTCCCCTACCGCTCATCGAAAACGTTTTACAACAATTTTCAATAAGCCCGAAGCTTCGGTGTCTGACTTGAGCCCCGTTACATTTTCGGCGCAGACCCACTAGACCAGTGAGCTATTACGCTTTCTTTAAAAGATGGCTGCTTCTAAGCCAACTTCCTGGCTGTTAATGCGTTTCCACATCCTTTACCACTTAGTCAGAACTTTGGGACCTTAGCTGTCGATCTGGGCTCTTTCCCTCTCGTCCCTGGATCTTAGCACCCAGAGACTGCTTCCTTGGATAACAGTTCATGGCATTCGGAGTTTGGTAGGGTTTAGTAGTCTGGTAAGACCCCTAGCCCTTCCAGTGCTCTACCTCCATGACTGAATTACCAAAGACAATACCTAAATATTTTTCGGGGAGAACCAGCTATCCCGGAATTTGATTGGCCTTTCACCCCTAGTCACAGCTCATCCGAGAAATTTTCAACTTTCACCGGTTCGGACCTCCACGTGGTTTTACCCACGCTTCATCCTGGCCATAACTAGATCATTCCGCTTCGGGTCTGCCCCATGCAACTTAAACGCCCTTTTAAGACTCGGTTTCCCTCTGGCTACACCTAAAACGGCTTAACCTTGCTACATAGGACAACTCACCACATCATTATGCAAAAGGCACGCCATTAGTCTGTAAATATTTACATAATTACATAGACCTCTGACTGCTTGTAAGCGTACGGTTTCAGTATCTCTTTCACTCCCCTTTAGGGGTTCTTTTCACCTTTCCCTCACGGTACTAGTTCACTATCGGTCGCTAGTTAGTATTTAGGCTTGGATCATGGTCGACCCAGATTCCCACCAGATTTCTCGTGTCCTGTGGTACT
>JAHFEE010000001.1:0-1525 GCA_023248655.1 Myxococcales bacterium | reverse complement strand
CCCTCACGGTACTAGTTCACTATCGGTCGCTAGTTAGTATTAGGCTTAGATCATGGTCGACCTAGATTCCCACCGGATTTCTCGTGTCCTGTGGTACTTAGGGACTTTTTCGCGTATACGTTCGATTTAATTTACAGGACTATCACCTTCTTTGGTTAACTTTTCCAAACTATTCAACTATCTAATCGCATATCACTTTATAAAAGCCCTACAACCCCAATTAACCTAAGTTAATTGGTTTAGCCTCTACCCCTTTCGCTCGCCGCTACTTGGGGTATCTCTATTGATTTCTTTTCCTCCAGGTACTGAGATGTTTCACTTCCCTGGGTTTGCTCGTCAATGCATATGTGTTCAACATTGCGTAACTGAATAATTTCAGTTGGGTTTCCCCATTCGGAAATCTTCGGATCAAAGCTTGTTTGTCAGCTCCCCGAAGCTTATCGCAGACAGACTACGTCTTTCTTCGCCTTCTAGCGCCAAGGCATTCCCCGTACGCCCTTAATAGCTTTTCATCACCTTATATCAAAATCAAGGTTCTTGAGTTTTCATTGTGCTGATTGTTACTTTTCAATGTACCAATCGTCTATGATTATCTTATTAAATTTTCAAAGAACATCCATTTGTGGAGCTGAACGGGATCGAACCGATGACCTCAGGCTTGCAAAGCCCGCGCTCTCCCAGCTGAGCTACAGCCCCCCTTATTGGTGGGCCCAGGCAGACTTGAACTGCCGACCTCACGCTTATCAGGCGTGTGCTCTAACCAGCTGAGCTACAGGCCCAGGATTTCTAAAGATCCCAAGACTCTCTCAAAACTAAACAAGAAACTATAAATACTAAACGAATGACCATTGAGCAATATCAACCTGAGTCAATATTGTATACTCTTTGAAAGGAGGTGATCCAGCCGCAGGTTCCCCTACGGCTACCTTGTTACGACTTCACCCCAGTTACCAACCACTCCTTGGTACCCTGCCTCTCGTTAGAGTTAGCGCAGGCACTTCTGGAGCAGCCGACTCCCATGCTGTGACGGGCGGTGTGTACAAGGCCCGGGAACTTATTCACCGCGGCATGCTGATCCGCGATTACTAGCAATTCCGCCTTCATGTAGTCGAGTTGCAGACTACAATCCGAACTGAGATCGGTTTTCTGAGATTAGCTCCACCTCGCGGTTTGGCAACCCATTGTACCGACCATTGTAGCACGTGTGTAGCCCTGGGCATAAGGGCCATGAGGACTTGACGTCATCCCCACCTTCCTCCGGTTTAACACCGGCGGTCCCAATAGAGTTCCCAGCATTACCTGATGGCAACTATTGGCAAGGGTTGCGCTCGTTGCGGGACTTAACCCAACATCTCACGACACGAGCTGACGACAGCCATGCAGCACCACCACTACAGCCCCGAAGGGAAAACGCGTTTCTGCGTTGGTCTATAGCGGTTCGAACCCAGGTAAGGTTTTGCGCGTTGCGTCGAATTAAACCACATGCTCCACTGCTTGTGCGGGCCCCCGTCAATTCCTTTGAGTT
>JAHFEE010000021.1 GCA_023248655.1 Myxococcales bacterium | reverse complement strand
GCTTAATTTTGGCGTTCATTGTTCCAATCGTGGCCATTATTAGCATTCTAATCTTTGGATTAAATCCGGGAATTGATTTCAGTGGAGGAACTGAAATGCAGGTACGGTTTCAGAAAGAAGTGAGCGTTGATGAAATTAAGAATACATTAAGAGATATTGGGTACACTAAAAGCCAGGTTCAGTCTTTTGGTTCCAGGGATTCCAATGAAATGTTAATTCGCATTATGCGAACAGATTTCTTCTTTGATAAAGACATAGAACATATTAAACAAGAATTACTAAAAGAATTCGAAACAGTTAAAATTGAAAAACAAAACAACGATCAAAATCGACTATTGGTAACACTCAAAATTCCGACTGAGATCGTTAATTTAAAAGAACAGAAAATTAAAGATCAACAAAAAAAAATGATCAATATTTTAAGCAAACAAAGTAAACTTGTTTCAGGAAAACTTAGTCGAGAAATATTGAACATTTCAACTGATATTCAAGACAATATGGTAAAATATAATATTTTATTTGCCAAAATATCAGACAATATAATAAATTCTCTTTTAATAAATTTTGGTAAAACAGAAATTCGAAGAATGGATTTTGTAGACAGTCATATCTCGAGTCAGTTGAAAACAGATAGCATAATGGCGGTTATTTACACAATTATTGCTGTTTTTGTTTATATTTCAATTCGTTTCAATCTATTTTTTGCGCCAGGTGTTATAGTTTGTCTTATTCAGGATGTCTTTGGAGCGTTTTTAATATTTACATTATTTCGATACGAATTCGATTTGCCGTCAATAGCAGCATTGTTAACCATAGTAGGTGTTTCTATCAATAACACAATTGTTGTTTATGATCGAATTAGGGAAAAATTATTTTCTTCGAAAAGCAACAATGTAGCAATAAGTGATTATGATGAAATTGTTAAATCTGTTAACATTGCAGTAAATGATACTTTGAGTAGAACTATAAATACTACGTTGACTGTTTTGTTTTCATCAGTTTCATTATGGATTTTTGCCGGCAGCGCAGTTAGAAGTTTTGCAGCCGTTTTAACTGTGGGAATTATTCTGGGAGCCTTTTCTTCAATATTTGCTGCCCCGGCGGCTTTTTTGTTTATGATTCGAAATTTTAAAGATAGCAAATATTGCAATAATAGAAATGAGCGATATTCAAAGGAAGAAAAGATGCAGGGAATTGTATAGTAGATATTCTTAAGAAAATAATTTTTTCTATTCTCTCGGGAAATCTCCGTCCAGTCGTCCGTTAATAATTCCTCCTCCCAATAATATGTTTTCATCATATATAGCCGACGATTGACCAAGTGAAATGGAAAAAATTGACTCCAGAAAAGTAAGATATATTTCATTATGATCTTTAATTGCCTGCCAGTGAGCTCTTTGTGCCACATGCTGTGATCGTATTTGAACGTAAACGATTTTTGGCCACATGCTTGTTGGAACTAATATATTGATTTTATTGATTTTTATTTTTGAGCAAGACAGATGTGAACGAGATCCAATTGTTACATCATTACTGATAGGGTTAATATCTACAACATATGAACGTTCTTTTAATCCACCGATTTTAAGTCCTCTGCGTTGTCCAATTGTAAAATTATGAATTCCTTCATGTTTTGAAATTGTCGTTAAATCAGTATTTATTAAACTTCCTGCTGGTATATTTGCTGCATATTTTTCCACTATCGTTGCATGATTTCCATTTGGAACAAAACAAATTTCATTGCTATCTGATTTGCTATATACTTTGATTTGATTTTGTTTTGCAATTTCTCTAATTTCTCGTTTATGAAATATGCCCAATGGAAAATGTAAGTTTTGAATAATTTCCGAATTTGTTCCATACAGATAGTATGTTTGGTCACGTGTTTTATCAACAGGTCTCGCAATTGTTAGCACACCTTTGTAACTAATGATTTTAGCATAATGTCCGGTAGCTAACTGCGCCTTAAGTTTAATAGCTGTTTTATACAAATAGCCGAACTTAATTAGATCATTGCAAGTAATACACGGAATGGGTGTTTTGCCGCTTTTATAAATCAAGGCGAATGGCTTTATCACATTTTCTAAAAATTCTCTTCGTAGATCAATAACATAGAATGGAATGCTTAATTGATCACAGACTTGTCTTGCATCTGTAAGATCATTAAAAGAACAACAACGATTCTTATCTTTTTGTTCTGAATTATCAGTTAAACGCAAAGATATTCCGATAATTTGATACCCTTGCTGTTTTAAGAGCAGTGCGGCAACCGAAGAATCTACTCCGCCAGACATAGCTACAACTATTTTCATAAATATTTTTTAGTCTGAAATAGAAATATGTAAAAGTGCTGGTTTGATATATAATATTAACATTAGTTATTGTAGCGTGTAGAATTATGTCTAATATATTAAAATTTACAATAAGTAATAAATTTAGGTTCATCGTATCAAATTTTAAAATTTTAAGACAATTTTGCGTATTTATTCAAATAAAATTCAGATTGCATTATCCATTCTAATCCTTCTTTCTTATCACTGAATTTACCATCTAACTGCGCATTGTAGGCTTCTTTAAGTAATTTTCCAATGCAAGGCCCTGGTTTAAAACCTAGATTTAATAAATCACGACCCATGATTATTTTTTTTGGGGCGCTGGTTTCTACGTTAAGTTCATTTGCTTTTTTAAACAACCATTCAACAGATGGATCATATCGATTTTTAGCATCCACCGTTGATCTTCCAAGAAAATCTGCTTTTGCAATTAAACATAAATTTTTAATATTAACTCTAACCGACAAGCGTTTAATGGCGGAATTTGAAATTATATTTCTAGCTTGATACAACTGAAAAGGTTTTAGGTGGTCTTGGACCAAATTTTTAATTTCGAAAATTTCGTTATCTGGTATTGAAAGTTTTTGTAAAAATCGATGCGCCGATTCAACTCCTTCTGCTTCATGATTCCTGCTTCTCCAATGTCCATTTTCAAATTTTGTTGTTTTAGGTTTTCCAAAATCATGACACAATGCGCCAAGTCTAATGGTTAATGATTTACTGAGATTTGCCGCTTCATCCACAACCATAAGAGTATGTGTCCACACATCACCTTCCGGATGCCAGATTTGATCTTGGGGACAATTTATTAATGCTTGTAATTCTGGAAATAAGATTATTGAATTAGTTTCTTTTAATGCTCTAAGTCCAATTGACGGTTTGTCGGAATTTAGAATTTTTTTAAATTCTTCCCCTACGCGTTCCTTTGGCAAGGTTTCCAGCTCACGGTTTAACAATAAACATAATTTTACAGTATCTGGATGAATTCTAAATTGAAACCTTGCTGCAAATTGGCATGCTCTTAATACTCTAAGCGGATCTTCGGCAAACGAGTCAGAAACCGCTTTTAGAGTTTTTGTTTTTATGTCATCCCTTCCATTGTATGGATCAAGAAATCTTCCTGTTTCCAAATCAATACCCATTGAATTAATGGTAAAATCACGTCGTTTAGCAGCCTCATCAAATGTTAGATTATGATTATTTTGAACCATAAATCCCTTGTGCCCGGATCCGCATTTGTTTTCTAATCGTGGAAGACTTATGTCGAAGTTAAATAATTTGAATACGCCAAAATTCTTTCCTACGGATTGCACAGGCCCCAGTGTTCTAAGAACAAATTCCAATTCATCCTTGGAAAGCTTGTATACTTCTATATCGAAATCTTTTGATGTTATTCCCATTATTTGATCTCTGATGCTACCACCCACTAGCACAGGTTTTCCCCCCGCGCTAAGAATTGCACGAGTAATTGTATTGATAGAAATCATAAATATTATTAGCGTTAAATCATACACATGATTTGCAATCAGGAATACTATTAATTTAAGCAAATATTTCTATAATTTGCTTAAATTTTAGTTAATATTATAATATCATCTTATATACTTATTTTTCAAAACATTCTCAAACATTAACAGGAAATATCACAGCAAAGTATTTAAATGTAATAGGTTATCGACATATGGTTAAAAACGCACACTTTTCGGATAAGGATAACAATATTAGCAATCTCTTATTTCGAATTTTGCAATCATATCTAATTGATAACAAAGATTGGAACATGTTATGGAAACATTTACCAAATATAATTATAAATTATTTGCTCAGATTGAATATTTTTACAGAAAAAGAAAATAAAAAGCAAAGCAACATACTTAGAGCAACATTGATTCGATTAAGTGAAAATTGGCCACGTTCCGATACATTAGAAAATTTGTTAAAATTTTGTGAATACGTAGTAGATTCTTTAAATTTAAAGAATCTAATCAAAACAAACATAATTGATACTGATAATGTGCAATTGATGAAAAAGATAATCTTATCTGAATCAAATGAGGGTGTATCCTGTAATTTAATTTCAACAAGGGCAGCGAAACGATTTTATGAAATTAAACAAAAAGAAAATTTGGGAAAAATATCCATTAATTTAAAATACAATAAAACACTGCTTAATATTCTGGGTTTTCCGGACTCCGACAAAATAAAAATTTTTAAAAATGATTTTCGTAATTTAATTTTAAAGAATTCATTAATTTCTACAATCAAAAAGGCAAGTTGTTTTTCAGATATCGTTTTAAAAAAAGCACTTGGAAATGAATTTTTTAAATACTTGAAGCCAGTTGGATTTTCCGACTACTCAGAGAAAACTATTTTAATTGCCGTAAATTCAACCTCCGTTGCACATGAAATGTACTTTAATAAATCTGAAATTTTAAAAAGACTACGTTTAATTAAGGAATTTTCTAAATTAATAAATATTAAATTTATAATTAGACATCAAATCAGGCAAGAATATGCGGAATTTATTAAATAGTTTTATTGACTAGATCGTTATTGCTGATAACATTTTAAGCTGTGGAGTTTTTGAAACATGGTTATTGTTAGACTTTCTCGTCGTGGTTCCAAGAATAGGCCTATCTTTGGTGTAATGGTTCAGGATCATCCCATGCCTCGTGATGGACGTTTTATTGAGCAAGTGGGAACTTATGACCCAAGATCTAAGCAAGGCATTGCAAGCTTAAAATTGGATCGTATTGCATATTGGGAAAGCGTAGGCGCCGAGCTTTCAAATTCAGTGAATTCGTTAATAAAACGTTTTAAGGTGTTAAGCAAGGATAAAATTACAATCTTATAAATAGTTAATAGATGATTGTCATTGGGGTTTATGGGTTAGTTTGGTTTTGTGAAAAATTTAAT
>JAHFEE010000011.1 GCA_023248655.1 Myxococcales bacterium | reverse complement strand
GCGACTATCTAAGATTTCATATGCAATTACTTCTTTAATTTTAGCACTTTTCAAAAATTAACTCGATTCATCTAATGATATTAATGCTATTTTATGCCTATTATTTGAATATGAAATTAACTCTAAAATTAAGCATTGATATATTTTATTGATTATAAAAAAAATCACCAACTTGCTTTTGTTACTCCAGGAAGCAAGCCCTTAAGTGCCATTTCTCTAAACGTAATTCTGTTTAATTTAAATTTTCGATAAACAGCTCTGGAAGTACCCGTAACTTGACACCGCCTTGTCAATCGAACAGGGGAAGAATCCCTAGGAAGACTATTTAATTTAAAACCCGCTTCTATGCGTTCGCTTTCTGGTAAATTAAGATTAATTTGAGTTTTTCTTAATGCTATGCGCTGATCTTTTCTTTGATTAACTAATTTGACCCGTTTTATTTCTCGAGCCAATTGACAAATACGTGCCATTTAATAACTCCTAACATTGTATAAATAGAGTATTAAATTCTAAAAATCAAGACGACGATTAATGTAATCTGAATTAATGAATTTAAATTTTATCCCTCATTGTAAAATAACATCTTTGACTTTTAATGAAAAAAAATATATAAATTCTAACAGGTTCTAAGTAATCGGGGTGTAGCTCAGCTTGGTAGAGCGCCTGCTTTGGGAGCAGGAAGTCGCAAGTTCAAATCCTGTCGCCCCGACCACTTTTTGTATAAATTCGTATATTTTAAAGTTATTGCGCTCTTAGCTCAGCTGGATAGAGCACCGGCCTTCTAAGCCGGGGGTCACACGTTCAAATCGTGTAGGGCGCGCCAATGGCCACCAAATATTACATTATTACATATTAATAATTATCACAAAGTTGCATAATTGCAGAGTCAAAAATTAACCATGAAGATACTCGTGATGTCTTTAATTGTTTATCTAATTTTGTAAGATATTTTATGCGCTCTATGTGTAGATCCGTAGTTATTAATCGAGCTGCATTAAGGACAATTTTTAATTTATCTCCAGATAATCTAAACTTAAAACCAATATCGGAACTATCTGCTCCGTTGTCTAAAAATAATCTAGTTTTTAGCACAATTCTAAATTTCCAGGCAATTAACCTAATTAAATTAATTGGATTTTCTTGTTGTTTTCTAAGTTCAATGCAGCTTTTAATAGCCCTGATTTTATCTTTTAAAATTAAGGCATAAATTAAATCAAAAGTATCATGAAATGCAATCTGTGCGATATGTTCCTCTATTAGTTTTTTAGTTATCAGCCCATCTTCACAAATTATAGATATCTTTTCCAGGGCTCGTTCTAAAAAAAGAAGATTATTTCCAATTTCAAATTGAAAAAATTCAGCAACGTCTTGGGTTATATTTAATCCAAATTTAGACACTCTGTGCTGTATTATATTGATCATATTATCGTTGCTGGGATGATTAAAATTAAATAATGATTCATTGGCCAATAATTCTTTTTGAAGCTTGTTGGCAATGTTGAATTCATTAAAAATAAAAAATAAGACTGTTTTAAGATTAGGATTTTTGAAATAATTCTTAAAATCATTATCAATTTTTAAAAAATCTGAATCATTCACAATTACTAATCTGCGCAACGATGGAGCCAGTGGAAAAATTTCAGCACAAGCTAATATGTTTTGCAGTGATGATGTTTTTGCAGTTAAGACATCTAAGTTGAAATCTATCAAATCATTTAAATGAAATAAATTTTTCTTTATTGTTTTAACGCTCTCTTCTACTAAGAATTTCTCTTCACCTCCTATGCCTAAAATAGAGGGATATTCGTTTCGAGAAACGATACTTAACCAATCTTTGTAATTTTTAATATTCATTGAATTTTTTAAAGTTTAATAATATCAAGTTTTGTATTTTATCTTTGAATATAAATTATACCACAAAATATTTGTGATCAATATTTAGAATTGATAATAAATTATAATTAATTTTTTATTTTACTATGAGCTGTTTGAATATGAATTTAATATTAAAGCTGTAAATTTCACATTCTTTAATAAGGCATTGTTACATTCCAAAACAAAGCTTATAAAATAGCATTATATCACATCGTCATGAAAACAAAAATTTCTAGAAAAAAAATTTGCACACTATTTAATAATATAGCACATAAATATGACTTGCTAAACAAGTTACTTTCTTTTGGAATAGATAATAGTTGGAGAAAAAAGGTTTTAAAATTAATTCCACTTAAAAAAGAAATGCATATTTTAGACGTAGCTACCGGTACCGGAGATCTAGCATTAATGTTGGCACAAAACCTGTGTTCAAAAATAAAAATAACTGGAATTGATATTTCAGATAAAATGATCGAAATTGGACTTCGTAAAGTTAAAAAAAATAATTTATCTAAATTAATAGATTTACAGCTGGGTGATGCTCGGAAATTGAAATTTAGTGATTCTACATTTGATGTAGTTACGGTAGCATTTGGTTTAAGAAATATGGTAAATACAAAAAAAACATTAGCTGAAATGATGCGAGTTTTGAAGCCCGGAGGACGTCTTATAATTCTAGAATTTTCAATTCCGACGAATAGATTGTTTAAACTTGTTTATCTTTTTTATTTTCGTTTATTTGTACCACTTATCGGAGGATTGATTTCTGGAAATTACAATGCCTACAGGTATCTTAACGAATCTGTTGAGAATTTTGATTCTTCGATATTATTTAATATGAAAAAAATTCCTATTTCATTCGGAATTGCGACAATCTATGTCACTCACAAACTGGCTTGAGTTGGAAACGATTTTTCCAAAATTTTACTGGTCATCTAGAGATTCATCATTTGAAGTGGCCGGGGTTGGTATTATGGATGAGAGCGATTATCCTAAGTCTGGATATTTTGGATTTTTGAGATTTAGTGATGTTTGCGAAAAAAATTCTCCTTGGAAAAAATTTGGGAAAAGTCGATTCATTAAACCTTTAAAAATTCGCCTGGGAAATAAAAACTTGATCCAGTTAACAACGGAAACAAATCCTCTTTTTCATAAAAATTTTCCATGCATCAAGGAAAGCGCTTGGATATCAAACGATAGCTGGAATAAAAAAATTAAATTTGCCATTGATTTGATGGAAAAAAATCACATTGAAAAAATAGTGCTTGCAAATAAATTTGAAATAATAAATCATTTTTTAATTAAACCAATTAAATTATTGAAGCAATTACAAATTAAACTTCCAAATGCATATCATTTTCTATTTCAATTATCCGACGATTTAGCGTTTTTAGGAGCTTCTCCTGAAAGACTTTATCAAAGAGATGGCAAAAGCATATATACCGAAGCACTGGCAGGAACAAAGCCAATAGATGTTGATGCTCATAAATTCATAAACGATAAAAAAGAAATACGTGAACACGAGATCGTAATTAAAGATATTTTAAAATCCATGAAATCTATTTCACACGCTAACAAAATTACCAACCTTAAGGAAATTATAAAATTAACTCACATTCAGCACATTAGAACCCAATTAAGCGGAATTTTGTTTTCTGAAACAACGGATTTGGATATTTTACAGGCCCTACATCCAACTGCGGCAATATGCGGTTGGCCCAGGAGGGCTGCTTATTTTGCAATTAAAAATATCGAAACTTTTGATAGAGGATTATATGCTGGTGCAATTGGTTTTATTGCTGAAGAAAAAAGTGAATTTTCAGTTTCAATCAGATCTGCATTAGTTAATAATAATTCAATTAACATATTCGGCGGAGCTGGAATTATTAAAACTTCCAACGCAGAAAATGAATGGCTTGAAATAAAAAATAAAACAAAATTCTGGAAAGAGCTCTTTTAGAAAAGTAAATTTATTCAAAGTTTTCAAAGTTCTTATCGTAATATTTAGACAAGAGCTTTGAAAAAAAACATCTACTTGGTTTTTGAACGTCGTCTAACTCATTTGGCCAATAGTGCCATTTTTTTGGAATTTTAAAGCCTTCCAAGTATTTTCGTAGAAAATCCTCGATTAAAGATAAGTCTAGATTTGTTTTTACAAATGCAACTGGCACCCTGCCATATTCAGCATTATGTACAGATATAACTAAAGCATCTTCAACGGATGAATTTTTTAATAAAATTCGCTCGATTTCTTCAGGGTAAACGTTTTCTCCTCCGGATATAAAACAATTGTCTTTTCTTCCAAGAACATGCAAATAGCCATCAGAATCCAAATATCCAAGATCGCCAGTTGCAAAATGCGACAAGACACGACAATTCAAGGAAAGATTTTGTTTTAATATATTAACGCCAACAGTCTTACTTCTGATTACAATTTCCTTATCTCGAATTTCTATTTTATGATTTTTCAAACAACGACCTGAGCTGTATAGATGTAACAACCTATCTCTTGGCCTTGTTGCCGTAACCTGTGATGCTGTTTCGGTGCTTCCGTATGTAACAATAATTGGCAATTTATTAAAATAAGCTTCTTTGATTAAGTTACAAGAAATTGAACTACCGCCCAGTAAAATTGCTTGCATAGAACGCAATGCCACAATATCCTCTTTGTTTTTCATAAATCTAAATAATTGTGTACTCACTAGGGATAAATGCGTTACATTGTTATCATAAGCCCACCTGGGACTCCAGCCAATTGGCGGCAATAGCCATTTTCCACCAGAGCAATAAGCGCGTATTAATATAGACAATCCAGAAATATGATTTAACGGAAGTGATAAAAGAGAGATACTCTTATTTGATAATTGTGTATTTTCAATAACCGACACGGCACTGCGCATGTGTTGAAACCATGTATGAAAAATAATTTTCGGAGAGCCCATGCTTCCTGATGTTTTTAGAAATGTGCCCTTGTTGTTCCAAAAAATCTTGTTATTGACAACTTTCTTAATTATGGCAAGAAGATTGATAAGCCGTGGTGGCGGAACGGTAGACGCAGACGACTTAAAATCGTCCGAGCATTCTCGTGCGGGTTCAAATCCCGCCCTCGGCATGTTGTGTAGATTGTCAAAATTTATCATAAATTTTAGTTATGAGTTTTTTTTTCTTTTTTGAAAAGCGATTTTTCTCAAAAAGCCGATTTCTTTACGACGAGCCTCTGACTCTTTGGTAAATAAAAGATTTAAATGTTTGTCTGAGAGGAAAATTTCCAGTGTATCATTCCTTTCTAAAAATATCGAACAATGGGGTCCGTCTATGTACAGTTGACTATCATTAGTTTTACATTTTATTAAAATTTTATCTTTTGTTTTAAGAAAACCATGTAACAATTTAGGTATTGGAAGTGCTACATAATAAGGTTCTCGACAGATCCATTGAACAATTTTATCAGTTATATTTAAAATTTGTCCACCGGCAGATCTCGTTGCGCCAGTTGATCCACATGGAGTACAAATCCACAATCCAGAATTACGATGAAAAACTTGTGTTTCACCGATTAAGATCTCATAACACGTCATAGCTGCTGGATTATTGTTTGTAAATAAAATATCGTTTAAGGCCAGTATCGGCAAAATCACGGAATTGTGTTTTATTTCTAATCGTATAACGGATTGCGGAAAAATGATTTTGTTTAAATAATTTTTAAAAATTTGTTCAAAATTTTCAACATTTGCAACACAAAGAGAGCCAACTGAATTATCTGGATCTAAATTCAAACCCAAAACAATATTATTAGATACAAAATGACAAGCACCTAAAAGGGTTCCATCACCACCTATGGTTATGATTAAGTTATTTCCAAATTTTTGATTTACCAATTCGTTCACAAAACAAGTTTGAAAATTAATTCTATATTTAATTAAAATAGCCTCAATTTTTTTAACTTTATGTAAAAATTGATTTTTAAAATCCAATTGCTTATAAACAAGCAGAGCTGACATCATTCAAGCTCAATAAAATTCTAACACTCGCGAGTCAAGAAGATTAAAGTGATACATCAATTATAAATTGATAAAATATAGATTTTGCAAAATAAAACAAAGGGTTTAATTCGTCTTATCAATTCGAACAATTGGCAAATTCCAATTGCTGAATAATAAACTCTCTCATGCTAATATTTTCATAAGACAACGCCTTTGGCATTAATGAGTATTTTGTTAGTCCGGGTAAGGAATTAGTTTCTAAATAAAAAATATCATTTTCTTTTACAATTAAATCTGTTCTAGAGTATCCCCTACACTCTAATAAATTATGTGCAGAAATGGCAATTTCTTTGGCGATAGACATTGTAGATTTAGGAATCCCGGCTGGTATAATCTCACTAATTCCCGTTCCTAAATATTTTGCTTCATAATTTGCAAATACGGATTTATCGTTTATTTTTATCTCTATTGGCATTAATGCATTTATTGTTTTATTGCTGCAAACGTTTACGGGTACAGTTATTTCCGTTCCAGATATGTACTGCTCTAATAAATATATTTCTTCTGGAAATTGCTCCAATATGTTAAATAAATGATCTTTATTATTTGATTTAATTATAGACATTCCAATACTGGATCCTTCAGTGTTAGGTTTTAGTACTAAGACTTTGTATTTTAAAATCATTTGATCTAAAATCATTGCAATATCTTGCTTATTCTTGTTAGAAATTAATTCGAAATTTGCTGTTTTGAAGCCATGTGATTTCATTATTTTCTTTGCAATACTTTTGTTCATACACAGAAACGAGGATTTTGAACCAGAACCTGTAAAGCGCAATTTTCTGGTTTCCAACCATTTTTGTATCACTCCATTTTCACCATTGCCCCCATGGGTAGCTAAAACAAAAAGTTTATTTTTACTATTTCGTAAATCAAATGCATTTTCTAAAGTGGGTGCTATTATATTTTTTTGCATCGGCACAAACTCACTATTAAAAACATTGACATGAGACATTAACTCATCTCTTGCAATATTGTATACTGATCCGTCTTTAGACCAAAACCAAATATCTGCTTCCGGAAGCGCATTGCTTATATTTTGAGCAGTTGCCACAGACACAAAGCGTTCTCGACTTTCACCGCCGAATAAAATAACAATTGAATCTTTGTATTTCATGAATTCTCCACAAAAATTTGTAAAATTTATTGGTTTTTTAATATTTGCGCATCGACAGTATCTGAAAAAGAAAACAATTTTTTGGAACGTGATGGATGTCTCAATTTTCTTAAGGCCTTGGCTTCAATTTGCCGAATTCTTTCCCTTGTAACCTCAAAATCTTGTCCCACTTCTTCTAGTGTGTGATCTGATTTTTCACCAATTCCGAATCTCATTCTTAACACCTTTTCTTCACGAGGAGTTAGTGTGGCCAAAACTTTTCTTGTCTGTTCGCTGAGATTCATCAACATAACCGCATTGGATGGATTAATGGCTGACTTATCTTCAATAAAATCTCCGAGAGAGCTTCCGCTGTCATCTTCGTCGCCAATAGGAGTTTCCAACGATATTGGTTCCTTTGAAATCTTAAGCACTTTTCGTACTTTATCTACAGGCATTTCCATTTTTTCGGCAATTTCTTCAGGAGAAGGTTCTCTTCCTAATTCCTGCACTAAGTAACGACTTGTTCTAACAAGTTTATTTATTGTCTCGATCATATGAACTGGAATTCTGATGGTTCTGGCCTGATCGGCAATCGCCCTAGTTATTGCTTGTCGTATCCACCAGGTTGCATAAGTTGAAAATTTATAACCTCTCTTATATTCAAATTTATCAACTGCCTTCATTAAGCCGATATTACCCTCCTGAATCAAATCTAAAAATTGCAAACCTCTATTGGTATATTTTTTAGCAATTGACACAACCAGACGCAAATTTGCCTCAACTAATTGTTCTTTAGATCTATTTGCCTTACGATCACCTTTTTGAATATTGCGATATGATTCACGTAAAATCTCAGTTTCTACCAATGATTCTTCTTGTACTCCCTGGATACGATAAATACCAGTTAATATTGTTTCAAACCAATTATTGAATATTTCATCTGTAATAAACCACTTATCAATCAATAAATGTATTTCTTCTGATTTATCACTGCAATTCAAAATATCAGATAATACTGTGTGAATGGGACAATTGGCTTTTTTTTCAATGTTCAAAAAGTCAAATTCGACTCTATTTATTCTTCTGACTAAAATTTTAACACGTTGAACTATTCGTTCAATTTGTCTCTTGTTAATTTTAAGTTCACGCAAAAGTTCCACTACGCGTTCGCAATTTGTATTTGATATTTGTTTTCTAAAAGGAGCTAATTCGGATAAAATTTTTAAAGCGCGTTCAGTAATTTTTGGTTCATCGAATTCGATTGTTTGTCCATCATCACCAGGCTCATTTTCTTTTACAATTTCCTTTACTCGTATTTTTCCTTTTTTTAATCTTTCACCAAGTTCAAGAATTTCAGCTAAACATATTGGAGTTTGAAGCACCGCGTCTAAAACTTCACTTTCGCCCTCTTCTATGTTTTTTGAAATTTCCACCTCTCCTTCCCTGTTGAGCAAATTAACAGACCCCATTCTTCTTAGATACAGTCTAATTGGATCGCTTCCTTTATTAAATTCTCCAGTATCCTGAGCTTCAGAATCAGGCTCAATCTGAAATTCCTCATTATCTTCCTTGACAAAAGGCTCGACGGAACGTGTTCCCTCTTCCATTATTTCAATATTTGATTCGAAGATTAAAGCAACAAGATCTTCCAAATCTTCCATTTTTGAAATATCTTGACCCAAAACATCATTAATTTCATCAATATTTAAAGAACCCTGCTCTTTGCCTTTATTTAATAAACGGCAAACCTCTTTTCGTTCATAGATAGGTTTGGAAATTTTCTTTAAAGGTTGAATAATTTCTTTTTTTTCAAATTGTGTTTCAAATTCATCCATGTCCTCCAAGACTAATTCTGCCGCAGGATCTAAATCATCAATCTCTGTTTCGAGGCTTTTTTTTAATTTACTGTATTTATTCCTGATCGTTTTATTTTTTTGTTTCATAAATTAATCCTTGTTTGCTTACTTGCCATATAATGAATTTAACCTATTTTTAGAAAACTTTTCTGAATTTTTAAGCATTTTCTGATTTCATCTAAATTGCCATTACTTACCACAGAAACTAATTTTTCATAATAAAGTTTAATTTTTTCCTGTATTTTTTTCTCATCATCCTTTTTTGATAAATCCGAAAAAATTTTATCTATATCCTTTACGGAAATTGTTTCTCCAGAAAATAAAATTTTCTTAATTTCAATAAAAAGATTTGATTTGCGATTGATTTCTATATTTAAAAGATCTTTACCATTCTTAAGCTCCTCAATTAGATATTTTAATTCCGAATTTATATTCTGAAAATTATAATTGTATTCAATTATAGATTCAGGACTCGAAATAGCAACCCACAATAACAATCTATCAAGATCCGACCATGTTGCTATTTTTGTTTTAATGTCTTTTTCAATATTTTTCAATCCGGACTCTTTGGGATAATTTAACCGAGTTCTTAGAACTGTTTTTAGTAACAAATATTCATCTTCCTTAAAACGGGATGCTGTTAATCTAACATACTGCCTCCTGATTAAGGGATCAGAAATTGAAGTCAATATTGAAATTATTTTTTCCAACGCCCGAATTCGACATTGGATTCCACTCAAACTTTCATTAAATGCTTTTTCAACTAAAACTTCTATTGCATCTATTGGGTTTTTAAATGCTTCAATTAATTTTTCAATTTCACCATGCTGCCAAACAGTATCAACATCTTTATCGGTAAGTGTAATAGTTTTTACTTTGAAATTATTATTTAGTAACAATCTCAAAGCCTTCCAATGAGCATCTTGTCCGGCTTTATCTTGATCGAAACAAAGAATAACGTTTTCCGTATATCTTTTAAGTAATTCTACGTGGGACTTAGTTAAACTAGTACCGCATGAAGCTACAGACGGAATATTCATCAAAAACAAAGAAATAACATCGAAATAACCCTCTACGATAACACAAAATTTATTTTTTTTAATCAATGTTAGGGAATTATATAAACCAAAAAGGATGTTGCTTTTATTATAAACATCACTCGATGCACTATTTACATATTTAACCCTGTTGTCGTTTTCAAAAAAAATACGCCCACCAAAGGCTACCAATCTACCATTATGATCATATATTGGAATTGTTATTCGATTTTTAAAAAGACCAAAAACATTACCACCAAAACCAAATTCTAATTTCTTAATATCCTCAATGCTGTATTTACGTTTTTCGATTAAATATTTAAGTGGATCATTACAAAGTTGTTTTTGAAATAATTCATGCATTTTAACAAGTTGCTGCGTGTTGGTGTTATTTATTCTGGATTGGGGATCATTGTTAATTTCAATTCTGTATCTTGCTGCCAAATCCCTCACGACATCGATAAACAATCTTCCAGTTTGCCTTTGAATAAATTCAAAAATATCACCACTGGCATTACATCCAAAACATTTGAAATAACCACTATCTTGTTTTACGCTTAAGGAAGGAGTTTTTTCTGAATGAAATGGACATAAGCCAAAATAACTATTGTTATGCTTTATTAATTTAACCGATTGACTAATTATCTGGACAATATCCACACGTTTTTTTAGTTCTTTTATTGCATCTTCTAATTTCATTAACTTTTTTTCTTGCAAGTTAAATTTTTCAATTCAAATTGCGCTTATTACATTTGTATTATAATTTATTATCATATTGATTTAAAATGCACATTATTAATTATTAAAAACAAATACCTAATTTTAATAATTAATTATTTTAAAATTTGTTCTCGAAATACAGCAGATGGAAAGAATGCAAGATTTGTTCCTGCTTCTTGTATTTTATGTAAAAATTTCAATAAAATGTTTTCTTTAACTTCTGAAAATTCTATATTTTTAGAAGTTAAAACGTAACAATTTACTTCAATATCTAAAGAGTCAGTAGAAATTCCACTTAATCTGACTCGTATCGAATCTTGTTCAATTTTCGATTCTAGGCAAAGTAATTTTTTAAATTCAGTAAGTAAAAACTGTATTTGATCAATGGTTGCATTCTTTCTAATTCCAAGTATGCAATGAAATCTAATTCTATCCCGTGAAGATAAATTTTCTAGCTGCATTTGGGAGAAGTCTGCGTTAGGAATGGCCACCAATGTCCTTTCAGCAGTACGTATCTTTGTTGTTCTGATTCCTATTTCCTCTACAGTTCCCTGATGTACTCCAAATTTGCAATCATCTCCCACTCTGATTGGTTGATCTAAGATAAGCATCATTCCACCTATCAAATCGCCAACCATTTTTTGTGCGCCAAGCGCTACAGCAATTCCGCCGAGACCAAGTCCAGCCAATAAGGCTGTAACGTTTACTCCAATATTTTGAAGAAATGTTAACGTGGCTAATAAAACTACGGTTGTTTTTAAGAATCTACGTCCAAACGGTATCATTCCCACAATGGTGCTCTGTTTGTTTTTTCTAAAATACTCCGCCAGCCATTTTCCAAATATTAAATCTATAACATTAAGCGTTAGCCAACTGAATATAAGAACTGTTAAAATTAAAACCAATGGCTTGAACCAAAATTTTAAACTATTCGGAACACCAATTACAGTCAATCCCAAAATCATTAAGGTCAACATGTAACTTGCTCGAATTGGTGCAAAGGCGGTCTGTAATGTTTTTATATCAAAGCAGGAAATATTTTTTGACGTAAAACTGGAAACTATTCTAATGCTTAAATCAGCAATATAGTATGATAAAATAAAGGCGATAACTATGATGACAAGTAAAAAGAATATAAAAAACATTTAATACATAATACCATAGGTTTAGTGAAACAATTACTAAAGATTAAATTAAGATTTGAGAATTATTAATAATTCTCAAATCTTAAAGATTCACCTAATCTAGGATCTCCTTTAGGATAATGTGATTTGTTGCGCATAATTATTAAAATAACTGATATGTACAAAAATAAAATTCCAATCAATGCAGATATATCGTAAATTATAAAAGAAAACCAATTAATTTTATCTGTAGTTGGAACAATTAACCAGTAAATATCAATAAAATGTGTTAACAAAATCCATATACAAGTAAAAGAAAATGCTACGATGTTTCTTTTAACGTGCTTAGACATAAAAATAAAGAACGGTAAAAAGAAATTTGTACAAATTAAAGAATATGAAACATATTCCCAACCATTTTGCAGGCGACGGATATAAAATTCAGTTTCCTCTGGTATATTTGAATACCAGTAAAGCATAAGCTGACTAAAGCTTATGTAAGCCCAAAAAACAGTAAACCCAAAAATAAATTTGCCTAAGTCCTGATAATGTTCTGCGTTCACGGGAACTGAACTTTTAACAAGCATTAAACCATTAAACGCCACTGCAGCCAAAAAGCATCCAGCAAAAAAATAAATCCCAAAAACAGTAGAACACCAATGAGGCTGCAGGGACATGAGCCAATCAAAAGAAGCAAATGTTGTGGTAATGGCAAGAAAAATCATCGAAACTGGAGACCAGCTGCTCATTTTTTCAGTGAGATCAAAGGCCCATTTATTTTTTTTATTAACAAAATCAAAACGCTCAGGCTCATCTTGTTTAATTGAAGTTTTATAAAACCAAATTGAAATCCAAGTCCAAATAGCGAAATAAAAATAAGCCCTAATCGTAAAAAAGTTAATATTTAAATACGGAAGTTTTTTAATTAAAGCTCGATCCAAATGATCCAAATTCATCCATGGAAAAACATTGCTTTTAATAGCAATTATTGGAATAAACAAAATTCCAAAAAGAGGAATTGCCGCCATTGCAAATTCGGCCATTCTTCTAACAAGAACCGACCAACCCGCGCGAGTTAGGTGTTGAATTACTACAAAAAACATACAACCAATAGGGATCGTTAAAACGCCTACAAACGCAAATAGGTATCCGAGCATTGCTCTATTTGAATCTATTTGAAAACCAGTCATCCAATGAATGATAGAAATTATAGAAATTGATAAAGATAATAATATTTTCATGCCTTACTCCACATCCGTATTTGATAATCGGTTACCTTGTTTTTTTTCCAAAGAAAGTATATAAAAAGCAATGGTCCATCGATCATCTATTGGAATTATATGACCATATGCCGGCATGGATCTTATGCCATTGGAAATAACTTCAAAAAAATGTTTTGCTGAATTTTTTTGCAATTTCATTTCAAGCAAGTTCGTTGGCTGCGTCATTAAAAATGGTGCCACGGTTCCCCTGCTGTCGCCGTTTTCTCCATGGCACGGAGCACAATATATGCCATATCTTTCCTTTCCGCGTTTTAATGTGTTTTCGTTCACCAAAGGTTTCTGGCTATTCAGTGAATTTAATTCTCCTCGTGCAACAGTACCTGATTCACGTAATCTCATTGATTTTTTATCAGTGAAAAACTCGCTTTTCCTATAGGGTTTATATTTTGGCTGCGTATCCATGTTTTGATTTAAGTGAATAGGAGGTTTTGTGGATATCCATCCTCTCTCGCAGGCAAGCACAGATGAGATACATAAAAATAAACACAAAATTTCTAAAATTTTTTTTATTTTCATTTTTAATTCCTAAAAAATTGATGCAAGGTTTTATACATATCAATCCCCTTCTTTTTCTTCTACAAGTTCAATATTTATTGAACCAGTTTTTTCTAGCAATATTCTTGTCTCTTGTAAATTAAACAATTTATCATTATGATCTATAACTATAAAAAAGCGATCATTTGTCACACGTTCGAATCGTTTCGAATTAAACAAAGGATGATTAAATCGTGGTAATTTATTTAGCCAAAACATTCCAAAAACAGCAGTCAGGGCGCTAAATAAAATAGTAATTTCAAAAGCCGGAGGAACAAATGCAAGAATACTCCAAACAGGTTTTCCTCCTATATTTAGAGGATAATCGTACACCGAAACCCATATCATAAATACTGATATTGAAACACATCCAGTAATGCCTGCTATTAACACCATCCACGGAAGACGGCTTGCCGGAAGCCCCATGGCCTTATCTAGCCCATGCACGGGGAAAGGCGTAAAGACATCCCATAATTTATAACCTGATTTTCGAATAATTTTTGCCGCGATGTAAACTGCTTGAGGAGTTTCATATTCGGCTAGTAAGCTTCTATTTTTGATCATGATGACCGTCCTTGTTATTAGAATTTGCTATCGTGCTCTTAACTTCCGCCATAGCAATGACGGGAAGATATTTAACAAATAAAAGAAAAAGCGTAAAAAATAAACCAAAAGAACCTACGAAAAAGATAAAATCCCATTTTTGAGGAGAATAGTAATGCCAACTCGACGGTAAGAAATCTCTATTCAAAGAGGTGACTATAATCACAAATCTCTCAAACCACATACCTATATTTACAATTATTGATACAACAAAACTAATAATAATACTAGTTCTAAATTTTCTAATCCAAAACAACTGTGGACTTAAAACATTGCAAGATACCATTGTCCAATAAGCCCAAGCATAAGGACCTAATGCGCGATTAATAAATGTAAATGACTCGTATTCATTGCCGCTATACCAAGCCATAAAAAATTCAATTCCATAAGCATATCCAACTAAACTTCCCGTTAGAAGAATAATCTTATTCATATTTTCAATATGTTTTATTGTAACAATGTTTTTTAAATTCAACCACCTCCTGGCAGGCAACATCAATGTCTGAACCATTGCGAAGCCCGAGAATATTGCGCCTGCAACAAAATACGGTGGAAATATTGTAGTATGCCAACCCGGTATTTGTGAAGTTGCAAAATCGAATGATACAACGCTGTGTACTGATAAAACAAGCGGTGCAGATAAAGCAGCAAGCAACAAATAAGCACGTTCATAATTTACCCAATGACGCACAGAGCCAAGCCAACCAATTGAAAGAATGCCGTAAAATATTTGTGCCTTTCTTGTTTTCGCCCTATCTCTCAATGTTGCCAAATCTGGTATTAGGCCAATGTACCAAAATAACAACGAAACTGTAAAATATGTACCAACTGCAAAAAGATCCCACAGTAACGGAGAACGAAAATTTGGCCACACTGCCATTTGATTCGGAACTGGGAAGAAGTAATAAGCACACCAAAAGCGACCAACATGAATTGCTGGAAATGTTAATGCGCAAATTACAGCAAAAATTGTCATTGCTTCTGCGTAACGATTTATAGAAGTTCTCCAGTCCTGTCGAAACAAAAATAAAATAGCAGAAATCAAAGTTCCGGCATGTCCAATTCCAACCCAAAATACAAAATTCACAATATCAAAAGCCCAAAAAACTGGACTATTGTTGCCCCAAATTCCGATTCCGGTCCATATTAAGTAAGCGATAGATGCAAAAAACATAACCATTAATGAAAATGAAAAACATAAACCTATAAACCAATATGCATTAGTGTTACGAATTGATGTTTCGGGCATCTTGCACACTATATCGGTTATGTCATTGTATGATAAATTACCTCGAATCAATTCCTCACGTTTATCTGCGTGTTCTTTTAAGACCACATCTCCCTTGTGCATAATTAAGTTAACTCCGGATTTGAATTTTTAAGTTTTTTCAAATATGACGTCCTTGGTCTCACGTTCAACTCGCCCAATAAATCATAGTTTCTATCTGAATTTTTGAGAAAATTAACTTCTGAAGTTTGATCATTCATATTTCCAAAAGTTATTGCCTGCGTTGGACATGTTTGAGCACAGGCGGGAACAACGGATCCGTCTGGTAAACTATTAGAATCAGAACCGTTACGTTTTGCAATCATTTTTGCTTCCTGGATACGCTGAGTACAGAATGTGCATTTTTCCATAACTCCTCGATACCTAATAGTAACATCAGGATTTTTTTGCATTTGCAATAAAACATTTCGTTTTTTT
>JAHFEE010000020.1 GCA_023248655.1 Myxococcales bacterium | reverse complement strand
TTTAGTTTTTGCAAAAGAAATCGCAAGCATGTAAAATGCTATAACCTGGGCAACAAATGCCTTGGTGCTTGCTACACTAATTTCTGGCCCAGCTTTAGTATACAATGTTCCTAAACTATTGCTGCAAAAACGTGAAATTGCCGAATGAGGGGTATTGCAAATGGCCATTATGTGAATTTGCTTAGATTTTGCTAATTGCAATGCAGCTAGAGTATCAGCAGTTTCACCGGATTGAGAAATTCCGATAACCAATTGCTGCTGTTTGATTTGAAGATTTTGATATCTGAATTCACTGGCAAGATAAATTTCTGTTGGTATAAGAGCAATTTCTTCAAGGTAGCGTTTTCCAATTAGCGCTGCATGGTAGGAACTTCCACATGCCACTATGGTTATATTTTTAATTTGTTTTAAACTTTCAGTTGCCAATCCATCGATAAGAAATTCTGAGTCTTTGAAATTAAAACGATTTTGCACAGTCTCAATAATGGATCGTGGCTGCTCAAATATTTCCTTTAACATAAAGTGTTTATATTTACCTTTTTCAGCAGTCGAATGAGACCAATTTGCCAAAAAGGTTTTTTTCTTTTTAATTACACCTTTAAAATCAGTAATTTGAAATGAATTATTCTTAATAACAACCATTTCAGCATTTTCTAAAATTGAAAATTTACGAGTATAGTCCAATATTGAGAGAAAGTCAGAAGCTAGAAAATTTTCATTTTTCCCAATTCCTATAATCAACGGACACGACTGTCTCACACCAATTAGAGTATCCGGTGAATCAGAATCAAGTATAGCCAATGCATATGCTCCCTCTAATTTTTCTAATGATTTTCTTACTGCTAACGGAAAATCATTTGGATATTTTTTTTTAAAATTACTGATAAGGTGGGCCACAACCTCAGTATCTGTATCTGATTCAAATTTGTGTCCATTTAATACAAGTTTTCTTTTTAAGAATTCATAATTTTCTATAATACCATTATGAACCACGATTATTGATTTATATTGATGAGGATGCGCATTTGATTTGAGCGGTTGTCCATGTGATGCCCATCGAGTATGAGCTATCCCAATATTTCCAGGTAAATGATTAAATTTTAAAATAGAACACAGAGATTCAATTCTTCCAACGCATCGCTGAATAAACACCTTACCCTGATTTAATGTTGCTAAACCCGCAGAATCATATCCTCTATATTCAAGTTTTTTAAGTGAGTTTGTTAAGATATGCTCGGCAGATTTGTTTCCTATATATCCAACAATTCCGCACATTTAAAGCGAAGTTCTAAGACAATTTATGTGAACTTAAAATTAGTTAAAGATCGAAATGTTAATTTTTTAACATCATTATTTTTATCATACGTTATTTTAAATTATAGATTTGCAATAAAACGTTCACAATCCATTGCGGCCTGACACCCTGATCCGGCAGCGGTAATGGCTTGTCTATAATTCGAATCTTGAATATCGCCGCATGCGAAAACTCCATCAATGCTAGTTTTTGAACTTTTTTCGCACGTTAAAACATATCCGTCGGAATCCAGTTTTAGTTGATTTAATATCAGTTGATTATTTGGCGTATGTCCAATTGCAATAAATAAACCATCTGCCATTATAGTATTTTGTTTTAAGCATACACCAATTAATTTTTGATTTTCGATCAACAATTTTTGTATCTCTTCTTCAAATTTAATTGTTATTTTTGGATTTTTTACAATTCTATCAATTAGGATTTGACTTGCCTTGAATTTATTTTTTCGATGCACCAAAACTACAGATCGTGCAAATCGAGTTAAAAATTGTGCTTCTTCCATTGCTGTATCGCCACCTCCTACAACAATGACTCTTAAATTTTTATAAAACGCACCATCACATGTTGCGCAAACCGATACACCGGCTCCTCTCTTGAGTAATTCCGTTTCACCGGAAAGATTAAGCAATTTGTGCTTTGTTCCTGTTGCCAAAATAATACTTCTAGCTTTAACCATTTCCCCTGTTTCTGAAGTAACCGTAAACGGTTTTGTTGAGAGATCTAAATCTAAAACATTGTCTGATTTTACCTCAGTTCCAAAATTTATAGCTTGTTTTTTAAATAATTGCATCAGACTGGGTCCTTTAATGCCATTAGGAAATCCCGGAAAATTTTCAATTTCCGAGGTCAACATAAGTTGTCCTCCGGGCAAATTTGGCGCAGTGCCTTCAAAAATTAATGGATTTAAATTTGCCCGTGCAGTATACAACGCAGCGGTCCATCCTGCTGGACCGGATCCTATTATAATCGTGTTTCTGATATTCATGATGTTTTGAATTATATTTTAAACTTAAATTTATTCAATATTTAACCGTTTTTTAATTCTTTTAAATATCATATTTCTTTTTAAAGAACTTTGATAATCTACCCACAGTTTTCCATAAAGATGATCAATTTCATGTTGAATGCAACCTGAAAGAAATCCAAATGCTTCTTTCTCTTGAATGTCCCAATTGAGATCCATATAACGCACAATAATTCGATTTGCTCTTTTCATTTTTCCATATTCGCCGGGAATTGACAAACAGCCTTCCTCCCATTCAAATTCGCCCTCTTTTAATATAAGTTCTGGATTGATAAATGCCTCAATGTTCTGAGTGCCGTTATTATCATTGGATTTTGATGAAATATTTATAATAAACATTTTTAACAAAACACCTATCTGAGGAGCGGCTAGGCCAACTGCATTTTCAGTTATCAGCATTGTATCGGTTAAATCTTGAAATAAGCCCTTGATTGAGTCGTTAAATTTTTCAATCAATCTTGATTCTCTAGAAAGCGTGGCATTGGGCCACTTTAATATTTCCTTGAAAGCCATAGTTAAATTTGTTAAACTCCATTAACTGCATAGTAAAAATTTATTTGTTTCTCTTTAAAACTAATACTTGATTTCATTTACTTATGAGTCTTTTTATAATTTATCGTACGTAATGTTGTAATGGTATGATTTGTTTACACATGAATGCTAAGAATTAATTTTAGATTGTTATTCATTGTTAAACTGATCAATAAATTCAATCGATTTTTGAAATATTTCAGAAAGCAGCAGTCCTTCCTGGTTAGAAAATTTTGATAATACATAATCTTCAATACTTATTTTCTCCGAAGGCCTGCTTATACCTATTCGAATTCTACAGAACTCAAACCCAATTGCGCGACCTATGTCTCTCACTCCATTATGCCCAGCATGCCCGCCTCCTTTTTTTATTCTGATTGACCCAAAAGGCAAATCAATTTCATCATGTATTACTAAAACATTTTTGGGGTTAATTTTATAAAAATTTACAGCAGACATTACTGGATCACCGGATAAATTCATGAATGTCTGCGGTTTTAAATATATAGATTTACCTTTCTTAAAGTAAAATCCATTAAAACCGCTTTGAAACTTAAAATTTGAAACATTGGCTAATTTGTCTAAAATCTCAAATCCGATATTGTGTCGTGTTTTCAAATAGAAAATGCCCGGATTCCCTAGTCCAACTACTAATTTGCAATTGTTATTATGTAGTTGCTGGCCCATTTGAATTTGTAGCATTAGCCGACTTTAAACTTTCATCTTTTTCTATTTTAGGCATTTTAATCGAAACAATTGGTTTATTCAAATCAATTGCCAATTCAATTCCAACAGGCAATTTTAACTGACTCGCAGCAGTGGATCCAAAACCTATGCTCGAAATATCAAGGCTTATTGATACAGGAATTTTTTCTGGGATAACCTTTATTGGAATTTTATGATATATTTGCTCGAGCTGACCGCCGGCTATAATTGCTTCACTTTTTCCAAAAATATTCAATGGAACAGAGACTTTAATTGGAATTTCCGGATCTATTTCAATAAAATCTATGTGAATCAATCCTCTGTGTATTGGGTCTATCTGCAAATCACGAACCATGACCTTTCTGTTGGAAAAATTATCAATATTTAAATTAATGACTATATTACGCCTAAGCGGTGTTAAGAGCATCTTTGTCATTTTTTTCGGATCTATTTCGATATTTAATGTTGGCCTCCCCATGCCATAAAGAACGCCAGGTATTTTTCCTAATTTACGTAGTTGACGAGAGGATCCTTTTCCATGAGAATTGCGAATAGTTCCAGAAATTTCAAAAGTTTGACTAAGCATAGCATTGTTATATTAGCAGTCAAATTTTTAAATTTCTAGTATTAAATTCGTTAATTTTGTTAAATTGTTAAATTTTTATATTTTATAGTATAGTATTTAATTTTAAGTATAGTATTTAATTTTAAGTTTAAATTTTAAACAGTATGATAAGATCTTAAATTAAGGTTAATATTTAAAAATTGAATTTGAATTGTTTTCATTTATGTAATATAGAACTAGTATAAATTTAAATTTAGATGTCTAAATTTATAAAGATTGCCCCCAGTGTGTACATTTTAAAAAGTTCAACAATTTATCAACAAAACAAAGAGGAGATGATTAAATAATTTGATATTTATATAAAAGAATGTAAAATAGATAATATAAATATTGACTAAATAACACTTTAATTATATAATATCACAATGATATTACGAGGTATTACCATATAAATGTTTACTAATTTTTTAAATAATATACTATATCGAAACAACGTATGTATATAAAATCTTCTAGCAGAATTCGAAATGTTGCAATAATTGCCCATATAGACCATGGGAAGACTACCCTTTTGGATAGTCTCTTGCTTCAGTCATCTGTATTTAGGGAAAATCAACTAATACCAAGCCGTGTTATGGATTCCTATGATCAAGAAAAAGAACGTGGAATTACCATATTTGCCAAACATTGTTCTATTATGTTTGGTGAATATAAAATAAATATAATTGACACTCCAGGACATGCTGATTTTTCTGGAGAAGTGGAACGTATTTTAGACATGGTTAATTCTGTCCTGTTATTGATAGATGCTCGAGAAGGCCCAATGCCGCAAACGCGTTATGTTTTAAGTCAAGCACTTAAAAAAAATTTGAGACCATTAGTTATAATAAATAAAATTGATCGTCCTTACGCTGAACCCGATCGTGTATTGAATGAAACATTTGATTTATTTACTGAACTTTCTGCCACTGATGAACAATTGGATTTTTCGTATATCTATGCTTCAGGTTTAGCTGGTTATGCCTGCAATGATCTTAACGATAACAAGAGTAACTTGGAACCATTATTGCAATTAATTATAGACAAAGTACCTCCTCCGAGCGGTTCAGATACAGAACCTTTTGCTATGCAAGCTGCAAATGTTATTTACGATGATTATTTAGGTCGTGGTGCATGTGGTCGTATTTTAAATGGAACAATACGCAAAGGAAGTCTAATAGCTCATATTGACAAAACATCTAAAAAATCCAATATTCGGATTTCGAATATTAAAGGTTATTCAGGGATACAGCAAGTAGAATTAAGTGAAGCATTTGCAGGTGATATTGTAAATATATTTGGCATTCAAGATGTGTTAATAGGAGATACGCTATGTGATCCAGAGCACATACTATCACTCCCTCCGCTAAAAGTTGAAGAACCGACGGTTTCGATAAATTTTATGATAAATTCTGGACCATTTGTTGGACAGGAAGGAGTTCATGTCACTGCTAACAAAATCAGAGATCGACTCTTAAAAGAAAAACAAGCTAATATAACTTTTCAAATTGAAGAAACCAATAATCAAAGAGATGTGATAAAGGTTTCAGGACGTGGGGGGTTGCACTTGGCAGTTCTCATTGAAACAATGAGAAGAGAAGGTTATGAATTTTGCATCTCAAAGCCAAAAGTTATCACCAGAATAATTGATGGGGTCACACATGAAGCATTGGAACGAGTTTACGTAGAGGTTCCAGAAAAGGATTCTGGAGTTATAATTGAAAATTTATCGAAACGAAAAGGAGAGATGCAAAAGCTTAACATTAACGAATATCAAATTGCTTGCATGGAATTTCTTGTTCCCACAAGAGGCTTAATGGGCTTTAGACATATTTTTCTTACCCTTACTCGTGGCGAAGGAATACTTACAAGTATTTTTGAAAAATTTGTTCCATGGATCGAAAATGTTCCATGTCGTAAAAGTGGGGTAATGATTTCAATGAACCAAGGAAGAGTTACGCCATATGCATATTTTAATCTGCAAGAACGAGGAAAAATGTTAGTAAGGGCAAATGATTACGTGTATGAAGGAATGATAATTGGAGAGCATTGTAGAGATAATGATATTATGGTAAACATAACCAGAGAAAAACAGTTGACAAATATTAGAGCTGCGGGAAAGGATGAAAATATTATACTGACTCCACATATAAAAATGACCCTAGAGCAAGCAATAGAATATATCGAAGATGATGAATTGATAGAAGTAACGCCTAATAATTTTCGATTAAGAAAATTTTTTTTGAAGGAGTGTGAGCGCAAAAGGCAACGTTAAATGGTGAGAAAGATGAAAAACAATATTAAATTAAAATTATTTTTTTTTATAAAGTTTTACAATTGTAAAAGAAAATGCTATGTTATTAGTGATATGTTGATGAT
>JAHFEE010000019.1 GCA_023248655.1 Myxococcales bacterium | reverse complement strand
TAGTGCGATTTATATAATAATATGCAATAGCCATAACGAAACATAAAATTATAGACAAAATCAACAATCCATTCATCGCTGCTTGCCATTTTTCCGTGTTTGGCGCCCAGTGTTGTGCGTTTTTCACAAAATAACGAATCACTGTTCCGGCTCCAATGTTTGCAACATTACCCAATAAATAAAAATGAGTGTAAAAACGCTTTGCTTCAGAAACTGTTGTGAGACTATTCGCGAAATTCCAAAACAAGAAAGACAATACTACGCTTCCCCATAATTCTGCCATAATGTAAAACAAGGAAAACATCCAAAATTTATACATTAAAACAAAACCTTTTGACCACTTCGGCAATGCTTCAATCACAGCCTTACTGTATCCACTTGGATGTAATACATCCTTATTTGGATATAGTAAAATCATGAAAATCAAAAAGAATGATACAAAAAAACATATTACAGAATAAAATAATGTTTTTTGAGAAAAATAATTACTTAGCTTTGTGTATATAATTAAAAAAATAAGCGCAGCCGGCATGACTGCCCAAACTTTTAGATACGGGGTTATTTCAGGACCAGCTTCTATCACTACGAGAGAATCTTTAATGCTCCTGAAAAGGCCATAGTTAAAAATACTACATCCAACTATAAGCATCATTGGCATAAATTTCCAAAGTTCGGTTCTTTTAACAGGCCACAGGAAATCTTTAACGTGTTGTAATTTAGACATATTTGCTCCTTTTTTTGCCGTTATGTACATGATAATTTTAAATACCTCAATATTAAACTTATTTTATTTGTTTATTCTGCTGAAAAGATCTTCCAATGGCAAATGTTTTTTTTGGAATATCATTATTTATCGTGCTTCCTGCTGCAATATATGATCCACTATGTACACAAAGAGGTGCGATGAGAGTTGTGTTAGAACCCACAAACACTTCATTGCCTATTCTTGTATCATATTTATGATAACTATCATAATTGCAAGTTATTGAACCTGCACCAATATTGCAAAATTTTCCAATGCTAGAATTTCCAACATATGAAAGATGGTTAATTTTAGTTCTTTTTTGTACATTTGATTCTTTAAGCTCAACAAAATTTCCAATTTTACATTTTGAACCGATTATGGTTTTGGGTCTTATGTTAGCAAAGGGCCCAATATGTGAATTTTCACCAATCGTAACATCTTCTAATATGCTGTATGATTTAATAATGGCCTCTGGCAAAATTTTGCAGCTACCAATTAACACAACCCCCGGTTCAAGTACGGCGCCTTTTGAGATTTGAACCTTAAAATCTATATAAGTTGTTTCTGGATCAACAATGTGCACCCCATTTAACATCCAATATTCATTTATTCTTTTACAAAGAATTTTTTCCACGTTTGATAATTGAATTAAATTATTAACCCCTAGAATTTCATTTTCAGAAACTATTATTGATTCCACGGGTTTAGAAGTTAAATTTATCAAATCTGTCAAATAAATTTCATTACTGGCATTGACTTTTAATTTGTGAATATTTTTTTTTAAAAAACTGCTATTAAACAAATAAACCCCAGAATTAACTTCTCTTATTAATTTTTGCTCGCTTGTTGCATGGAATTCTTCAACAATTGATGTAATTGAACCGTGACGCAAAATACGTCCATATCCAGTTGGATTGCTTACATGAGAAGTTAACATCGAAATATCGGAATTAAGTTTTCTATGTAAATTGATTAAAGATTTTAATGTTTCAATTTTTAAAAGTGGCGTATCACCATACAGTATAAGAATTGTACCGTCGAAGTTGGCCAACGCTTTAAGTGCAACGCCGACTGCATGACCTGTTCCAAGTTGGTTTTTTTGAATTGTTATATTTATTTGATTTTTACGATTCCTGTAATTATTATCTAAATCTTTTTTTATTAATTTATATTGATGACCAAGGGTTAAAATTATCGGATGAGCCTTTAATGCTATTGCAGAATCCAAACTCCATGAATAAAGAGATTTTCCTGCTATTTTATATAAAATTTTAGGGCAATCAGCGCCCATTCTGCTTCCCTTTCCTGCACATAAAATAATTCCTGCTAATGTTTGCATTTGTTATGATAAATAAAAATTAGAACCATCTCATCTGTTTACGATAAAATAATAATCAATTACAGCAAAATTCCCGCCATAGCTGCAGTTTGAAAAGAAGCCAGGGATCCGGCTATCATAGCCTTGAGTCCCAATTTTGCAAAATCAGATCTTCGATGAGGCGCCATTGTTGATAATCCCCCAACCTGAATTCCAATTGAACTAAAATTTGCAAAACCACACAATGCATAAGTGGCTATAATTATACTTTTAGTATATTGAAAGTTTCCAGCTTGAATTTGAGGTGCCATGTTTAAATAAGCAACCATTTCATTCATTACCGTCTTTGTTCCAAGAAGACCTCCAACCAAATGCGCATCAACCCACGGTACACCAAGCAACCAGGCAAGTGGTGAAAAAAACTTTGAAAAAATTAACTCAAGACTAACACCCGGAAAACCAATAAGAGAACTTAATGTTGAAAAACCAAAATTTAAACACGCAATCAATGCTATAAAAGCAATTAACATGGCGCCTACATTTAAAGCCAAAAATAAACCATCAGTAGTTCCCCTGGCAGCAGCATCCAATATATTTAAATCCTGTTTCTCTAAAATAATTCCACTTGAATCCGAGGTAACGGGTTTTTCTGTCTCAGGCATTATGATTTTAGCAAAAACTAATGACGCAGGCGCCGACATAATGCTGGCGGCCAAAAGATGTCCCGCTATGTCTGGAAAACTAGTTGCCAGTATTGCCACATAAGCAGCCATCACTCCTCCAGAAACGTTAGAAAAACCACCGGTCATAACTGCCATAATTTCAGACCGCGTCATGTTCCCTAGGAATGGTTTTATCAATAATGGCGCTTCTGTTTGACCAACAAATATATTAACAGCGGCTGAAAAACTTTCCGCCCCGGAAACTTTCATAGTGCGACACATTACATATGACATTCCTCTAACAATCCATTCCAAAATGCGGACATGATACAAAACGGCCGTTAAAGCAGAAAAGAATATAATAGTTGGTAAAACAGAAAAAGCAAAAAGCGACCCAGTGTGCACAACCATATTTAATTCTCCTGGTCCTTTAATCGGAATATCATCCAAGATTAAATTTCCAAAAAGAAAATGGGCTCCTTCGTTAGAAAATGATAAAATTTTAACTATGACATTATTTGCAGTTTCAAAAAAACTACGACCAACTTTCAATTTTAATACCGAATACGCAAATAAAAATTGTAAACCTAGTCCAAATATGATCAATCTCCACGGAATTTTTTTACGATTAGATGACAGTAATACAGCCATAAGAATCATAACTGCGCATCCAACAATTCCAATATATCGATCCACAAATCCTTGTCCCATTGCTTCTCCATGTAAATGCGGGAAAACTTGATTTCCTGCAACCAGATCTAAGCTAACTAAAAAAAATAATAAAATTTTCATTTTCATTCATTTGTCTCACAGATAAATACAGATGCAGAGGACCCAATACGGTTCGCTCCAGCTTCCAACATGTTTGCAGCATCTTTTCTGGTTCTAATTCCTCCAGATGCCTTTATGCCCATCAAATCACCAATTGTATGTCGTATTAATTTAATATCCTCAATTTTGGCTCCGGACACAGAAAATCCTGTAGAAGTTTTAATAAAACTTGCTCCTGCTTCCTGTGCCAATTTACAGGCAATAATTTTTTGCCTGTTGCTCAGTAGCGATGTTTCAATTATCGCTTTTACGGGCTTGCCGGCAGCTGCTTGAACTACTTTATAAATATCATTCTTTACAATTTCTAAATTATTTTCTATCAAAGCACTGATGTTTATTACCATATCAATTTCCATAGCTCCAGCCTGAATAGCTTCTTGGGTTTCAAAGACTTTAACATTGGTAGTTGTTGCTCCAAGCGGAAAACCAATTACTGTAATTGGCAAAACATTAGAATTGCTTAACATGCGTGAAACTTCTTTAATCCAAATTGGATTTACACAAACTCCTGCAAAATTGTATTCCATTGCATCTAAGCATATCTTTCTAATGTCTTCTAATACAATATTTGGAATAAGCAATGTGTGATCTATGAATTTGGCAATTTTATAATTTGAAATATGCACAATTCCATTTTTTCACATTGAAGCCATAAGTCAACCGGGGTACCGATAGATATGAATGCCGAAATTCCAATTAACGAACAAGGCGTTGTCTATCATATAAAATCTAAACCAGAATATATCTCAAATAAAATTATTCTTGTAGGTGACCCTGATCGAGTTAATTTTGTTTCGCATTTCTTTGATTCAAATTCTCTAGAGTGGAAGTATGAAAATAGAGAAATTAAAACAATAACAGGTAAATATAAAGGAGAGCGTGTCACTGTTCTTTCAACTGGAATGGGAACGGATAATATAGAAATAATAATAAACGAGCTTCATATTTTAAAAGAATACAATTTTAAAACTTCTCGTTGGAATAATAATTTTAATCCAAAAGATGTTATTTTAATACGAGTTGGAACCTGCGGATCTCCGCAAAAAATTCCAGTTGGATCTCTTGCAATTACAAAATTTGCGATTGGGCTTGATAATACTTGTAGATATTACACAAATATTTCCACAAATAATTCAATGAAAGATTTTATGGAGATTTCAGAATTAAGAGAAATCGTAAATCAAACACCTCTTGGGGAGCTGGGGGCTTATGCCTCGAAGGCTGATAGTATAATTACTGAAATTTTGATTAAAAAAGCAGATATATGTGCTCCGAATAGATTAAAACAAGTAGGGATAACAGCGTCGGCGAGTGGTTTTTTTGCGTGCCAAGGGCGTGCAATTGGACGCTTTGAGCAGAGAATGCGATTTCCAAATTTGATCAATATTCTTGCTAATGTAAAATTTACCAACGAAGAAAATAACCTTAAGGTTACAAATTATATCATCAATCTAGAAATGGAAACCAGTGCGCTATGTTTTTTAAGTAGCCTTCTTGGCTACAAGGCTGGGAGTATTTGTGCTGTTGTTTCAAATCGATCTGGAGATAGAAAATGTTTCCTACCGCCAAATGAAATAGAGGCAACGGTTCAAGATGCTGTTTTAATAGCTCTCGAAACTGTTATTTCTTCGTAACACCTTACACGTAACAAATTTTGGCAAATTTAAATTAAAAATAGACCTTTGACAAACATGACATTAGAGGTTTTTTGTTTAATGTTCTTAATGCGCGAGTGCAAATTTTAAGTCGAACAAATTTTCCAGTTTCAACATCAAAAACACGTTTATTCTGCACATTTGCCTTCAACTTTCGTTTGGTTTTAATATTAGAATGAGAGACCCTGTTTCCGTTCATCCAAGATTTTTTAGTTAAAGCACAAACTGCCATATAAATTCCTCACTTGCTTTTCTTAAAAATGAAAATACTACTATTTATTTTAGATTATTTAATATGATTTGGCAAGTATAATTCTTTCTTCAGTGCTCCGTCCTGAAAACAAGCAAGTACCAGATCTTTTGATATCTTTTTTGTATTCCTCATCAATTAAAATACAACGAGGAGTCACGTTATGTTTCAGAAGTAAATCATATTTTTTATCTATTTCATGATCATTCCAATAAGATAAAGCAAAACCAGTCTCATTAGCAAAAAAAAGATCAAGCTCGGATAAAGAAAAAATTTCTTTTGTTTTTTCATCTCTAAAATTCTTAGCTTTATCGAATAATTCATCCTGCATAGATTCAAGCATGTTTGAAATGTTCTGAATAAATGCCTTAAAATTTAAAATTTGTTTATCCTCATGGATCTTGTCACGTCTTAAAATTGTTACTTGATTCAATTTTAAATCTTTTGAACCAATTTCAACTAAGAAAGGAATCCCTTTCTTTATATATTGCCATCTTTTCTCGCCTCCTCGAATATCTCTTTTGTCAAAAAAACATCGTATGGATTTTTCATTTAATAATACCATCAATTTTTCACAAAATTCAAAAACTTCATGTTGATCGGTGGAATTGTTCCATATTGGCAAAATAACAATCTGAATCGGTGCAATCTTTGGAGGCAAAATTAATCCATCGTCATCACTATGAGTCATAATTAATCCTCCGATAAGTCTAGTGGACACCCCCCATGATGTAGTCCAGGCGTAACTTTTGTTATTATTTTTATCTGTAAAAATAATATTAGAAGCTTTTGAAAAATTTTGCCCCAGAAAATGAGATGTTCCAATTTGTAAAGCCTTGCCATCCTGCATCATGGCCTCAACACAGTAGGTTTCAACCGCTCCAGGGAAACGTTCATTTACAGTTTTAAGGCCTTTTACAACTGGAATTGCTAGGTAATTTTCTGCAAAATCGGCATACAAATTTAGTATTTTGATAGTCTCGATTCTAGCTTCTTCTTCTGTTTCATGAGCTGTGTGACCTTCTTGCCATAAAAATTCAGCAGTTCTTAAAAACATACGTGGACGCATTTCCCAACGCACCACATTGGCCCATTGATTAATTAATACCGGAAGATCTCTGTAAGATTTAATCCATTTTGAATAAAAATACCCGATAATTGTTTCACTCGTAGGTCTTATTATGTAAGATTCTCTAAGTGG
>JAHFEE010000018.1 GCA_023248655.1 Myxococcales bacterium | reverse complement strand
GATGAATTTGATAATAACAGCAATGAGCTTAATAATAATAAACCCAAATATCGTAAATTTAATTATAACGAATATGAAGGCAATTCTTTCGACATGGATTTTTTAGTAATGTTTACAATGATGAAGTTGATGCTGATAAATCCAATAATCCCACTCCTGTAACCAATCCCTCTAATGAATCTAATAATTCTAATCCAATGGCAGATTATTTAAATGATAATGAAACGCCTTTTTTAAATGATAACAAAGCACCCCCTGTCAAAAGTGCATTATCACGCAAGGCTAGGGATTATCGGTTTAAAACATTGCCAATATTGCCGCTTAGAAATAACGTGTTATTTCCTGGATCAGTTATGCCATTGGCTCTTGAGCGCCCTGTAGCTGTTCAGCTTATAAAAAATCTAATGCAAGAAAAAAACTTGATTGGAATTATAACCCAAAAGATATCAGAAATCGAAGAAAACGACAGTCTGTTTACGATAGGTACGGCAGCGCGTATTGTTAGATTAATAAAAGTATCTAGCGACACATATAATGTAATAATTGAAGGAGTTGTACGTTTTAGGGTTGACTCATATGTTCGATTTCAGCCTTTTATTTTAGCAAATGTTACAAGACTTGAAGATAAGGATGAAACAAATTTAGAATTAAATGCTCTGTCTACGTGTTTAAGGAGTGCATCACGTGATATAATTGAGGTACTTCCAGAAATTCCGACAATAGCACATCGTTTGTTGGATTGCGTGACCCATCCAGGACATTTATCGGACATAATTGGTTCAAGTCTTGATTCGACCATCGAAGAAAGGCAAGAAATTTTAAATACAGTTTCAGTTGCTGAGAGAATGATTAAAATATTAGAGATGATTAATCGTCAGCTTGAAATTCTAAATATGGCTCATAGATTATATTTGCATATGAGAAATGAGATGGATAAGGTGCAAAAGGAGTATTACCTAAGACAGCAATTGCATGCCATCAAGGAAGAGTTGGGAGATAAGGAAGATAACAATTACGCTGATATGGCAGAGTTGGAAAATCGCATAAATTTAAATGCGCTTCCAGAAGAAGTAGAAAAGATTGCTAGACGAGAAATGAAACGTATACAACACATGCAACCTGGCCAAGCAGAATATAGTATTACGAACTCATATTTAGATTGGCTGCTTGAGATACCTTGGAACATGAGCAGCAAAGACAATCTTGACTTAAATCATGCGAAAAATATACTCAACTTTGATCATTACGGATTAGAAAATATAAAAAAAAGAATTATAGAATACTTGGCGGTTAAGAAACTTAAAAATACAATCAGGGGTCCGATTTTGTGTTTCGTTGGACCACCTGGCGTTGGTAAAACATCGCTAGGTCGCTCAATTGCATCAGCATTGGAGCGTAAATTTTACAGAATTTCACTTGGCGGAGTTCGAGACGAGGCAGAAATTCGTGGACACAGAAGGACATACGTTGGCGCCTTGCCTGGAAAGATTATAAAAAGCATCAGAAAAGCTGGAACCAATAATCCAGTTATTTTACTTGATGAGGTCGACAAACTTGGAACTTCAGAATTTAGAGGAGATCCTTCTTCTGCTCTTTTGGAAGTTTTGGACCCAGAACAAAACAAAGCTTTTGAAGATCATTATTTAGATGTTCCATTTAATTTATCAAATGTTTTATTTATATCTACCGCAAATCAAATAGAAACAATACCAAATGCTCTATATGATCGCATGGAAGTAATTGAATTGTCTGGATATACGCTTGAGGAAAAAATTTCAATTGCACAAAAACATTTAATTCCAAAACAAATCAAAGAACACGGAATCGAAAATAAAGACATCTCAATTTCCAAAGAAACCATATCGAATTTAATTTTAAGTTATACGAAAGAAGCAGGAGTTAGAGGCTTGGAACGTGAAATAGCAACATTGTGCAGAGCCATTGCTGTTGATGTCTCAACGAGCAGCATTCAATCTGAGCAACAAGACGCAACTGTTTCTACTGAAAGAATCATAGCCTCTAAAGACCTTGAAACAATTCTTGGTCCAGTGAAATTCTACAATGAAACAGCAGAACGAACATCTGTTCCAGGTGTAGCAACAGGACTCGCCTGGACAACCACAGGTGGAGAGCTTTTATTTATAGAAGCTACAAAAATGGAAGGAAAGGGCGCTTTGATGCTTACTGGGAAGCTCGGCGATGTAATGAAAGAATCAGCCCAAATTGCACTCAGTTGGATTAAAAGTCACTTATCTGAAATTGAATTACTTGCAAATATTGACAAAAATTTTCCAGAAAAAACAGATATTCATATTCATTTTCCTGCAGGCGCAATTCCCAAAGATGGCCCTTCTGCGGGAATTGCGATAGTTTCTTCAGTGATCTCATTGTTAACAAACAAGTGTACTAGAAGCGATAGTGCAATGACTGGAGAAATAACACTCAGAGGATTAGTGCTTCCTGTTGGAGGAATCAAGGAAAAAGTCTTAGCGGCTCATCGGGCTGGTATTAAAAATTTAATTATTCCCGAAAGAAACGAGAAAGACTTAATAGATATACCGTCGGATATTAAGTCTGACTTAAATTTTGTTTTTGTTAAAAAAATTGAAGAAGTTTTATCGTTTATGTTAGATTTGAAAATGAACAACATTATATTATAATTTGATATTATTAAATAGACTATTGATGGCAATTTGGGCTGCTGCTTCTGATGCTTCTTTTTTATTGGAACCTTCCGCCGTTGCTATTTCTTTATTGTTTATTAAAACGCGTATTTTAAAAATTGGCGCATGGGCAACGCCAAGCACGTTAACAACTTCATATCTTGGAGCAAGAGAATATTTTGATTGAATTAATTCTTGCAATTCTGTTTTGTGGCTTTTCATTAATGGAATATCTGTTATCGATGGAATAGGCCCAAGTGTTTTAAATATAAATTTTTTTGCTGCTTCAAGTCCTTGATCTAAATAAATTGCTCCAATTAACGCTTCGACGACATCGGCTAAAATAGACAATTGTTGAACTGAGCCGGAAAGTTTCAAATTTTTTGCAGTTCTTAAAATTTTTCCCAATTCTAATCTATATGCAGCTTTTGCTAAATTTGTTTTACAGACATACATTGCCCTTAATTGAGTCAATATTCCCTCTTTTGCATTTGGAAGTCTTTCATGAAGGTCCTCGGCAATCACAAAACTTAAAATTGCATCTCCCAAGAATTCCAATCGTTCATTATGCTCAATTGTTTTAGAAAAACTACGATGAGTTAATGCTTGCTCCAATAATTTTAAATTATTAAATTTAAGATCTTTCACGGAAAACTGCACGAATAGGGGATCCTTTAAAATCAAATTCATCTCTTAATTGATTTATTAAATATCGTTCATATGAAAAATGTACCTTATTTTTGTTGTTAACCACAAATAAAAACGTAGGTGGCATTATCGAAACTTGAGTAGTATAAAAAAATTTAAGTCGTTTACCGTTTTTGATTATTGGTGGCTGATGGTTAAGTACTGATTTTGAAATAACTTTATTTAAATTTCCAGTAGAAATACGTTGATTGCACGATTTATATACATCAAATGCAGTATCTAATAGGTTGAAAATTCTTAATCCTGTTAAGGCCGACACGAATCTAATTGGAGCATAAGATAAAAATGGCATTTTTTCACGAATGTATTTAGAAAATAATTCTGCGCTCAATTTATTTTTTTTTGCAACGTCCCATTTGTTTATTACAATAATTACACCCTTTGATTTTTTTTCAATGAGTGATGATATTTTCAAATCTTGCTCAGTAATACCGCGTATAGCGTCAATTAAAATTAGTACAACCTGGGCCCTGTCAATTGCACCAAAACTAGAAGCAACTGTTTTTTTCTCAGAGTCTTCAAAGATACTTCTTTTACGTCTTACTCCAGCCGTATCTGTTAATTGAAATTTATTACCTCCATACTTAATTTCTACATTAACAGCATCTACCGTTGTTCCAGGATTGGAAGAAACCAATAATCTATTTTCGCCGATAAATTTATTTATTAAACTAGATTTTCCAGAATTCGGAACTCCTAAAATTGCTAATTTTAATAGAGGCGTTTCGGGATCACTGATTAGTTGATCTGATTGAACTTTAATTGAATTAAAAGTCAAAGGATCAGTAAGCACTTTCTCGAACAATACATTGAGACCATGCCCATGAATTCCTGAAATTGGAAATACAGACTTAAAGCCCAATTTGAAAAATTCTGCTATGTTTTGTTTTGAATCTTTATTTTCAGTTTTATTTATTAGTAAATAAATATTCTTTCTACTTTTTCTTAAGATATTTGCGATATCTTGATCATCGTTGGTAAGTCCAACTCTTCCATCGACTAGAAAAAAAACGATATCCGATTCAGAAATTGCTACATCGGTTTGATTTTTAATATGCAGTTTGTATTCTGATTCCGTATTGAATTCGATACCTCCGGTATCTATAAGTCTGATGTTTCTTTTATTTAAACAAAAATCACCATAGATCCTATCTCTAGTAAAACTTGACAATCCATCACCAATTATACTTAAACGTTTTCCAACTAACTTATTAAATAAAGAACTTTTTCCAACATTTGTCCTTCCTACCAAAGAAATAGTCAACGTTGTCATGATATTGTTCTAAAGGCGCCTTTTCTACGCTCTAAATCAAGAGCCTCTCTGGTTTTTATTTTGATTGCAGGCAAGTCTTTTGTTATCTTTTCGCCAACCAATATTCTCTTGATTTCAATTCCATCTAAAGTTTCATAGTCCAATAACGCTATGGCCACTTTTTGTAAAATCTCTACATGCATTTCAAGTATATCGTGTGCTCTTTTGTATTGCTCGGCGATTATTTTTTTAATTTCAGCATCTATCTCTTGTGATGTCTTTTCAGAATAGTCTGGTGTTTGAATAAAATCACGACCTAAAAATATTTCTCCATTTCTTTTTCCGTAAACAAGAGGTCCAACAACATCAGACATGCCCCATTCGCAAACCATTCGACGAGCAACTTCGCTTGCTCGTTCGAAATCATTTCCCGCCCCACTCGTTAATTCACCAAAAATTAATTCTTCAGCAACACGTCCACCCATCATTATAGCTATTTGATTTTCTGCATACGTTTTCGTGATACAATACCGGTCTTCTGTTGGTAATTGCATCGTTACACCCAAAGCCATTCCCCTCGGAACAATTGTAACTTTATGTATAGGATCCACGTTATTTCCTATTAAAATTGAAACCAAAGCATGTCCAGCTTCATGATATGCCGTATTTTCAATATCTCTTTGCGACATAACCATAGTACGACGTTCGGGGCCCATCATGACTTTTTCACGAGCTGTTTCAAAATCAACCATTTTAACATCATCGCCATATCTGCGCGCTGCAGTTAAAGCTGCTTCATTGACTAAATTTTCAATATCTGCTCCGCTCATTCCAGGAGTCGAGCGAGCAAGAATTTCAATATTAACATCTCGATTTAACAAAATTCTCTTTGTGTGAACTTTGAAAATTTCTTCTCTACCCAGCAGGTCTGGCCTAGGAACTACAATTCTTCTATCGAATCTTCCAGGTCTTAGAATGGCAGGATCTAACACATCCGGTCTATTTGTTGCAGCTATTATTATCACGCCTTCATTCGCTTCAAATCCATCCATTTCAACCAATAATTGATTCAATGTTTGTTCTCTTTCATCGTGTCCTCCACCCATACCGGCTCCACGTTGCCTTCCAACTGCATCTATTTCATCAATAAAAATTATACATGGAGCATTGCGTTTACCTTGCTCAAATAAATCTCTTACACGACTTGCTCCAACGCCAACAAACATTTCTACAAAATCAGAACCAGCGATACTAAAAAATGGCACTTTTGCTTCTCCTGCGATTGCTTTAGCTAAAAGTGTTTTTCCTGTTCCAGGAGGACCCATAAGTAAAACGCCCTTAGGGATTCGTCCACCCAATTTTGTAAAACGTCTTGGATCTCTTAAAAATTGCACTATTTCTTCTAATTATTGCTTACATTCGTCAACCCCAGCAACGTCATCAAATGTAATTTTAATTTGACTTTCATGAAGTAATCTCGCCTTGCTTTTTCCAAAGGAAAGAGCTCTCCCTCCGCCGGTTTGCATCTGGCGCATAAAAATAAACAACAAACCCATAATCAAGATTGTAGGCAACCATTGAATGACAAATATCCAAATGCTTCCCGTCTCCTCTCTCTCAAATTTATATTTAGTTTGAAATTTTTTATTTGCTTCTTTTAAAATATTCATAACCATACTGCCCTTGTCTCCCGTTGATCTAAAGCGGGTCCCGTTGGTCATTTCGCCTGCAAAATCATTGCCAATAATTGTTATCTCTTTTATTTCACCTTTTTCCAAAGAAGAAATTATATCCGAAAATGGTCTATCCATAGAACGGGCCGTCCGTTGTCCAAAAAACGTCCAAACGCTGACAACGAACACGCAAAATGCTAACCAAATTAGAAAAGTTTTTTGATACTGCTTCACGAAATCAGTTTACACGTAATTGGTACGAAAGTCTACCTTTACAAGTGTTAATCCATGAGAGGGAGCTATTACACTTAAAATATTCCTATTTTTGGATTTAAGAATTTTTACCATTTCATCAATTTCTCTCAATCCAATTCCAATTTCAACTATAAAACCAACAAGCATTCGAACCATTTTTCGTAAAAAAGAATTTCCCAGAATTTCAATCCAAATTTCGCCAGTTTCAAACATTATTAATTCGGCTTTGTATATAGTTTTAACAGTTGAACATGCAGAATGCTGAGTTATTGTAAAATTTCTGAAATCATGCGTTCCTGTAAT
>JAHFEE010000017.1 GCA_023248655.1 Myxococcales bacterium | reverse complement strand
GCCATTTTTTTAGTCTTTTATTTTAAATAATGATTTTTCAAATCAAAGATCCAATTTACGGTTTTATTGACATCAATCCTAAAGAACTGAAATTGATAAATCATAAAATATTTCAGCGTTTATATTATATAAAACAACTTGGATTTGTGGATCAATTATTTCCACGAGCAGTTCATAGCCGATATGAGCACAGCTTGGGAACAATGGCTATGGCGACTTATATTTTTGATTTCTTATTCAAAGAAGGAGATTTTGAAAATAAAAATGCTTATAAACAAATGCGTCAAACTTTGAGATTGGCGGCATTATTGCATGACCTGGGACATGCACCATTTTCGCATTCATTAGAATTTCGAATGCCCTCCCGTTTTGAACTGGGTATTTGTAAAGAAGGAAAGGCCAATCATGAGGATTATACTCGTATTTTGATTGAAAATTCCGATATTTCTAATAGAATTAGACACTTATTTGAAGAAGAAGGAATTACTCCCGAGTTAATTATTACACTCAATTTCAAAATTAACGGTATCACATATCAGCCAATTTTAAAGCAAATCATAAGCTCGGAATGTGATGCAGATCGTATGGATTACTTGCAAAGAGATAGTTTTTACTGTGGTGTTAAATGTATTAAATTTAACATATTTAAACTTTTAAAAAGTTTTATTGCTATTCAAAACAATGGAGCGATTTATTTAGGGATAAAGTCCGAATCTGTACTTAATTTGAAAAATTTCCTTTTATTTAGGCATTATATGTTTTCAAATGTTTACCTGCATCATGTTCCTGTAATTTACGAAGAGATGCTTAAGCGTCTTCTTGAGGATTGTGATAATTTTTTTAAAATTCCAACTGATCCAAATGATTTTATTTTATTTAATGATTTTAATTTATATCAAAAAATGCGGTTTAGTTATAATTCATGGGCAAGGCGCATTACTCAAAAGAAACCATATTTACTCTTAATGGATAAAATTTCTGAATTTAGTTTAAATATTATTTCAAAAAAAATGGCTTTAAAAAAGATAAATTTTATTAAAACTAAATCCAGAAATACAATATTCAAATCTTTTGACTCATTTTCTGTCCCTATATATATACAAACAGGTAAAGGCTTAGAGTTACCCTTAAGAGTCTATACCAACTTGTTTAATAATTATTCGACTTCAATTCAATTTAATCGACTTTATATTTCTCCGGAAGATAAAAGACGTGCGCACAGAATTAGTTAAACGACAAAGCATAAGATTGGCCGGTGAACAAGGAGAAATGATCTTCAGTAAGGAAGAAGATGGAAACTTATATTCAAATTTTGTTCGTCAGGCAACACGCATCCCAAGGTTAACCGAAGAAGAAGAAAGAAAATTAGGTTTATTGGTTAAAAATTTTAAGGATAATTCCGCTGCCAAAAAGTTGGTATATCACAATATGCGTCTAGCTATTAAAATGGCGCATCAACATAGACGTTCATGGGTTAATTTGATGGACTTAGTGCAAGAAGCTCTCGCAGGAATGGGTGTAGCTTCTAAACGCTGGGATTTCACTGAAAATACACGTTTTGGGACTTATGCAGCATATTGGATAAAGGCGCAATTAGCAAAATTTTTAATGACCAATGCAAGATTGATCCATACTGGCAATAGCAGGGCTGGAAGAAAAATTTATTTTGCACTACCTCAGATTCGACGCAAATTGCATACCGAAGGCCTTGAGCCAACGTCAGAATTAATTGCAAAAGCACTCGGTGAAAATCCAAATGAAGTTGAGCTTGTGCTTGCTAGGATTAACAATAAAGAATCAAGCTTGTCATCTCCAACCAGCAAAGACAGCAAAGAATCCCTAGAGGATATTTTAAGCTCTAATTTAATCGATCCTGAAACTGTCAGCTCTGTTTCTGAAATTCGAAACATAATCCATAAAACAATTAATGGATTCGATAAAACGCTAATATCGGAAAGAGATAAGGTAATATGGAAGGAACATTTAATTGCAATTGATTCTATAAATTTGGTTGATCTTGGAAAACGTTACGGAGTATCAAAGCAACGCATGGGCCAATTAGCGGATCGCGTTAAGAAATCTTTTAAAAAATATATTATTGATATTCTAGGCCCACAAATTCAAATGTCCTCGTTACTTGAATAAACAGCAACAAAACTTAAAGATATAGACATATTGGTAGAATTAAAGCCGATTTTTCTTATAGTTGTTTTAGCTGTATTAGTGTGTTAAATACAAATTCATATATGACACGGATAGCTATTCAAGATTGTTTAAAAGTTGTCGAGAATCGATTTGCTTTAGTTTTGCTTTCGTCTGTCAGAACCAGACAGATAATGAAAGGAAGTAAAATTTTGGTAGATGAACTGAAAGACAACGAACAGATTATCGCATTGCGTGAAATTGCCGCCGGTAAGGTGCGTTTCAGTTCATTGATCGGAGATACGATAGAGGCTGAAAATAAAAAATAAAAACAAGACGAATAAGAAATTTGTATGATCATGATATTACTTTATGCAGTTAAGTATTGTTTAAAGCCCTAAGGAATCTCTAAAGTTTCTGGTTTTTATTTTGGCGTTGCGTTATTTTGGGAAACAGTGTTTTAATTGAATAAGGGATAATATTGCAACATTCATACATATGATTAATACGGTATTTGCGTTGGTGATGTTAGTATTTACCTCTAGTATTGCCAATGCAAGCACATTGACTCATTTTAAGCATCCACAAACCTTGGATTATGTATTTAATCTAATTGAAAAAAAATATATTTATCAAGATAAAAATCAAGATGAATTAAATTTGAAAAAGATTTTTTTTGAGACTCTTAAGGTGTTTGAAGAAGAAATTCCTGAATTTATAGTTGATAATATTTCAAGAAAACAAATATGTATTAAAAAAAATGATTTATTCAAAATTATCAAAATTGACAAATTGCAACATTTTAATGATTTAAAAATTGTCATTTATGAAATATTACAATTTATCAGCTTTGAAACAAAACTAAATCAATCTTATGAAGATCTAGAGTTTAAAATAATCAAAAACATCTTAAAACAATTGGACTCTCATTCTTTATTTTTAAATTCATTGCGCTCCAAAACAATTCAGGAAAACACAAATGGAGAATTTGCTGGTATAGGTATTGAAATTAAAATATTTAACAACATTCCAATTGTAATCAACGTTTTAAGAACATCCCCCGCATCGAAAGCTGATATTAAAAAATTTGATCAAATCTTAGACATAGATGGTCAATTGACCATTGGTCTACCAGTAGAAGAAATAGTTAACAAATTGCGCGGCGATTTGAATACTGCAATTTCATTAATAATCAGAAGAAATAATGAATTGTTTCCTAAAATAATTGAACTTACTCGCTCTAGAATTAAACATAATCTAGTTTCAGGTAAGATATTGGATAATAAAATTGGCTATTTGAAGATTAATTCTTTTTATAAAAATGTAAGCAATGACGTAAAAATTGTACTTGAAAATTTTGAAAAAAAATCAAATAATCAACTACTCGGACTTATCCTTGATCTCAGGGACAACTCCGGTGGACTATTAGAAGAATCCATTTTAATTGCTAATTTATTTTTAGAAAACGAAGTTATAGTAATTACTAAGGAAAAATTTAAAAAAGAATTATTCGCAAAAAAGGCAAATCCTAATTTCCTTAAAACTAAACTGCCGCTTATTGTTTTAATAAATTCCGGTTCAGCGTCTGCGTCTGAAGTTGTTTCTGGCGCATTGAAAAACAATAACAGAGCATTGCTTATTGGAAGAAAAACTTTTGGCAAGGGATCAATTCAGACAATTCACAATTTACCAAATAAATCCGCCCTGAAATTAACTATTGCTCATTATTTGACTCCAGAAAATCAAAGTATTCAATCAATTGGAATAGTGCCTGATATATTAACAATGCCAATTAACTTAAACAGTCGTAAGCATATTGCAATATTTCCCAAAAACGGAATTCGTGAATATGATTTAAAACGGAATTTTTTCAATTCTGATATCACTATTAAACAAAATCCTTTTTTTTGTATAAATTATTTACTTAATTTCAATTCTATTTCTGTTGATTTTGATGTCTATTTAGCTAATTGCATTTTAACTAAAATTAAAAATATTGATAAAAAACAAATGCTAACAAATATCAAAGAATTATTACAACAGGTTCAACAAGAAGAAAATAAAAAAATTTGGTCCAGGATGATTGATTTAGATATTGATTGGTCTATGCCCAAATTGATTTCCAATATGGACAATTCTCAGCTTGAATTAAAGATTGTTAGCAATTCGATAGAAAAATTTAAAAATATTGTAAAAATCAAATTACAAGTAGAAAATATTGGATCAAGTCCTATATTTCAACTATACGGAATATCTAGCTCTGAAAATTTATTTTTAGAAAATAGAGACTTAGTGTTTGGAAGAATTGATCCAGGAAAAAAAAGAATTATTACAATAGAGTTTAAGGTTTTTAAAAACAATTTTAATTATAATGATTTAATTAAAATTGTTTTTATGGCAAACAAGGGCAAAATATGTAAAATTTTATATATCCCAATATCTGTTCCAATATATCTGGATTCAGTATTAATTTATCGATACACTTATAACAGCGATGGCCTTTTACGTGTTCAGATTAAAAATAGAAACAAATTTCCTCAGTCCTTAGAGTTGTCCATTAAAGACAAAGAAGATATTTGCTCTAAAATTTTCATTAAACGTGGTTATCAAAGAATTAAGTTTTTAGATTCGGAAGAAATAAAAGAAATTATGTTTATTTTTTCTAATAATCAAAACATTAAATATGATAAATACTGTGAAAATGAAAAAATAAAAGCACAATTGGAGATATATAATCCTATTTCCAATGAATTAATGAAAGAAAATTTGTTTATTTCGAATGATATAAAATCAATTGAAAAAAATTTTCCATCAATTGATTGGTTGCCAAGCACAATGGGATCAGGACATGATAATGGTTACAAATTTGTTTTAAAAATATTTGGAAATTTATACTTAAAAGATCTTTATTTGTCAGTTAATGGCAAGAAACTGCTACACCAATCATTAAATAAGAATGATTTAAATAAATTTAAAAGTTTTTTATTTAATCAATTTATTAAATTAGAACCTGGATTAAATTTTGTAAAATTCATCATTCGTTCGAGCGATAGTTCAATTACGGAAAAAAATTTAGTAATTTGCAAATAGATGGATTCTCTTTAATTCTGGTATTATTTTTAAAAAAAACCCCAAAAACATTCTGCAGTTATAATAAAAATAAGTACTCCAGTAATATCGTTAAATGCTGTTACGAATGGCCCAGCTGCTATTGCCGGATCGGCTTTAAATCTATGCAACAAAGTTGGCGCAAGCACACCAAGCACACCGGCCGTTACTATTGCTGCAGTCATAGCTATGAGCATAGTGTAGCCTAAAAATTTATTTCTATCTGTTAACACAAATGCTGTAATTAAAGCAGTACATATTCCGTAAAATGAGCCCATTATTAATCCAACCTTCACCTCTTTGTATAAAAGTTTTGGAATATCTGTAAAATTTGTTTTTCCTGCAGCAAGGCCTCGAATTAAAATTGTCGATGATTGAGATCCAACATTTCCAGCCATTGCTGTAACGACTGGTATGAATGCATATATGATGGTCATTTTCTCAATCGTGTGTTGAAATAATTGCAGAATTGTCGCTGAAACCAAAGAGCAGGCTAATGAAATTGCTAACCATGGAATTCTTATTTTTGCAACTGATACTGTTTTTTCCTGATGAGCAAGCTCTTCTGCGTTTATACCTACCATTCGCAGTGCTTCTTCATTGGCTTCTTCCGTCAACACGTCCACTATGTCGTCGACAGATATTCTGCCTAATAAATATCCTTCATCATCTATCACGGGAAGTGTTAATAAATCATATTTTTTAAACAATTGAGCAACTTCTCTTTGGTCTACAAGCGGCTTAACACATATTATATCTGTTTTAATTAAATTTTTAATATTCGTGGTGGATTTATGAATCAATAAATCTGAAAGTTCAACAGACCCAATAAGGCGATTTCCAATATCAACTACCCATATAATTAAAACTTGAACATCATCTTCAACTAATTCTCTAACTTTCACTATAGCATCCGCAACCAAAGAGTCTTCTTGGATATGGGCTAATTCTGTTTGCATTATCCCACCAGCGGAATCTTCAGGATAACCTAGAAGCTCAAGTGCCTGGTGTCTTTGCGCTTCCGGTAACCTGTAAAGTGTTTCATATCTTAATGATAATGGTAATTTTGCAATAATATCTGTTGCGTCATCAGATTCCATTTCTTTTATTATTTCTGCAATTTCGTATGGCTTAAATTTTGTAAGTAGATCTCGCAATTTTGTTTCATCAATTCCCGCAACTACTTCTGCTTTTTTTTCTGGGTCCTCGATAAGTCTAAGCAATTTGGGCCATTCTGATAAATCCACTTGTTCTAAATATTCGGTAATATCTGCCGAATATGATAGGTTTGCAAAATAATTTTTTAGCTCAGTTTCATTCAATGGTTACGCTCTTGGCTAAATTTCTTGGTTGATCTATGTTTGTTTTTCTAAAATTTGCTAAATGGTAAGCAAATATCTGAATTGGCAACACTGCTACAATTGGAAGTAAATAATTAAAACAATTAGGAATAACAAAAGCATCTATATAATTATTTTTAAGTTCATTATCATCTTCGGTACACATAACAATTATTTGAGCGCTTCTCGATTTGAGTTCTTCCAGATTTGAGATAGATTTTTTGTACCAATAATCAGTTTTTGACGTAAGAACAATCACTGGTATTTTGTTATCTATCATTGCCATTGGTCCATGTTTCATTTCTCCCGCTGCGCAAGCTTCTGCGTGAATATATGCAATTTCCTTGACTTTCAATGCACCTTCTAGTGCAATGGGGTACAAAAATCCTCTTCCTGTAAAAAATATATGCTCGAATTTGTATAATTTTTTAGCAATTTTTTTAAAATTAGATTCGTTTAATAAAATTTTCTC